>JAXMIV010000087.1:0-5105 GCA_034377045.1 Prosthecobacter sp.
CGTGCTGCATGAAGACGCGACTCAGGTCGATAAACGTGGCTGGTATCGCCACGGCGATGTGCGCGTCGTCGGCAATCTGCCCTACTCCGTCGGCGGCGAGATATTGAAGCACTTCCTCACCCCGCCGACGCCCGTCACCATGGCCGTTTTCATGCTGCAAAAGGAAGTCTGCGACCGACTCGCGGCCAGGCCTGGCGAAGACGGCTGCGGCGCGCTGTCGCTGCTCGTGCAACGGGACTGGAACGTGGAGATGCTGCGCGTCGTGCCGCCCGAGGTCTTCCAGCCGCGGCCGAAGGTGGACAGCGGCGTCGTCCGCTTCACCCCGCGTGATCCCGCCAGCCTCCCAGTCTGCGACCGCCGCCAGTTCGAGCGCCTCGTGCGATTGGGTTTCAGTCAGCGGCGCAAGCAAATGAAGAACCTCCTGCCCGAATCGCCCGGCGGCTGGCCTGCGTTGATGGAAGTGCTCGACATGCCGGCAACCATGCGCGCCGAAGAGCTCACCTTGCTGCAATGGGTGAATCTCACCCGCCACTACGAACAGCGCACGGGCGATGACGCCGGCCAGAAGGCCAGTGAGATGTTTGATGTCGTCAATGAGCGCAACGAAGTCACCGGCCAGCTCCCGCGTGGCGAAGTCCATGCGCGCGGCCTGTTGCATCGCGCCGTGCATGTCTTCGTCATCAATGCCCGGGACGAAATCTTCCTGCAAAAGCGTTCCCATCTCAAAGACGTCTCGCCGCTGAAGTGGGACAGCAGCGCGGCGGGCCATCTCAATGTCGGCGAAAGTTATGCGGACTGCGCCGTCCGCGAAGCTCTTGAAGAAATTGGCATCCACATCGCCTCCACCGAATGTGTCGCCCAGCTTCCCGCCGGCACGCACACCGACATGGAGTTCGTCGAGTTGCATCTCGCCCATCACAACGGCCCGATGAAATGTGCTCCCGAAGAGATCGCCTACGGCGAATGGTTCCCGCCCGCCGAGATCACCACCTGGGTCGCGCAACGCCCCCAGGACTTCGCCAAAGGCTTCGTCACCTGTTGGAAGGCGTATCAGTCCCACTTTGGAGTAAAAGCGTAGCCATTCATGGAAGCCTGAAGGGCTTCAAGAATCTAGCCCAGGGATGAGCGAGGCACGAGCGATTCCCTGGGTTCTCTCTCCAGATTCAGCCATGCGCTGAGTTTGCGCTTCTTCACTTCACACCCAAAGCCGCCGCCACAAACCCCGAACGAACTCTCGTTCCTTCCGCCTAACAGAACGCTTCGCAAACCCCCGCAAAAATCTCAAACGATCGCAGCCTCGCCTGATGATCGTAGATCTGCCCCGTCGCAATGATCTCATCCGCCCCCGTCTCCTCCAGCACCTTCTCGAGCTGTGACTTCACCAATGATGCCGATCCCGCCAGCGAATACCGCGTCATGCGATTCACCTGCGCCTGCTCCACCGGACTCCAAAGTCCGTCCATGCTTTCCACCGGTGGCCCGAGATTCTTGCGCGTGCCGCGGATGATGTTGAGAAACGCTTGCTGCAAGGAAGTATACAGCCTCCGCGCTTCTTCGTCCGTGTCCGCCGCAAAGACATTCACGCCGACCATCACATGCGGCTGTGCCAGCGCTTCCGAAGGCTTGAAATGCGTCCGATACAGTTCCAGCGCCGGCAGCAGGTAATCCGGCGCGAAGTGTGAGGCGAAAGCAAATGGCAGCCCCAGTTCCGCCGCCAGACGGGCGCTGAAGTCGCTCGAGCCGAGCAGGTACAGCGGCACGTTCAGCCCCGCGCCCGGAATCGCCCGCAGCGGCTGATGCGGCCCCGCCGGCTTGAAGTACGATTGCAGTTCCAGCACATCCTGCGGAAACGTATCGCCACTGCTCCCCAGTCCCCTTCGCAGCGCCCGCGCCGTCGGTTGATCACCACCAGGTGCGCGGCCGAGCCCCAGATCGATGCGGCCCGGATATAGCGATTCCAGCGTGCCAAACTGTTCCGCAATCACCAGCGGCGCATGATTCGGCAGCATGATCCCACCCGACCCCACGCGCATCCGCGAAGTCCCGCCCGCGATGTAACCAATCACCACCGAAGTCGCCGCGCTGGCGATGCCCGGGAGGTTGTGATGCTCCGCCAGCCAGTACCGATGGTAGCCCCACCTCTCCGCATGCTGCGCCAGATCCAGGCTGTTGCGAAACGCCTGCGCCGCATCGCTGCCTTGAACAATCGGCGCCAGATCAAGAACAGAATAGCTTATCATTGAGTCATCACATACGTTCACTACACTCCCCTCAGCCGCCTCCCCAATTCCCTCATTCAACAATCACCACTCATCAATCGTCAATCCCTCTCCCCCAAAAAAGCTCCCTCATCGCTCATCCCCCGAATTCCGCCCTCCCCATGGATTTCCTCATCGCCCAGCAACTCATCGTCTCCCTCGGCCTTGGCATGCTCATCGGCCTGCAGCGGGAACGCAGCGGCAGCACCATCGGCGGCATCCGTACCTTTCCCCTGATCACTCTGTTCGGCACGGTCTCCGGCCAGCTCGCGCAGACGCATGGCGGCTTCATATTGGCGGCAGGCTTTCTGGCGCTGGCGGCGCTGACCTTCATCCCCAACCTGCCGAAACTGAAAGCCGGCACCATCAGCGGCATGACCACCGAGGTCGCCATGCTGCTGCTGTATGCCCTCGGCGCCTTTCTGGTCACCGGCCCCATGTACCTCGTCGTCGCCACCGGCGGCGCTGTCGCGCTGCTGCTGCATTGGAAGGCCAGCCTGCATCGCTTCGCCACCGCCATTGGCGAATCCGACATGCAGGCCATCATGCGTTTCGTCCTCATCACCATGGTGATTCTACCGGTCCTGCCTAACCAATCCTATGGACCCTACGCCGTGCTGAACCCGTTTGAAATCTGGCTCATGGTCGTCCTCATCGTCGGCATCAGCTTGTGCGGTTATGTCGCCTACAAGCTCTTCGGAACGCGCGGCGGTGTCATGCTCGCGGGCATCCTTGGCGGCATGATTTCCAGCACCGCCACCACCGTCAGTTCCTCCCGCCGCGCGCCAGCCACCTCGGAGGGCCGAGCCCTCGCCAGCGTCGTCATCATGATCGCCTCCACCATCGCCTTGCTGCGGGTTTTGGTGGAAATCGGCCTCGCCGCCGGCCGCAGCTTTCCCGCCATGGCTCCGCCTTTGGGCATCATGCTCGCCGCCATGTCCCTGATCGCGGCCGCCGCCTACCTAATCAATCGCAAGCCCGCCTCCGCCATGCCCGATCAGGGCAACCCCGCCGAACTCAAAACCGCCCTGATCTTCGCCGTCATCTACGCCGTCATCAAACTCGCCGTCGCCGCCGCCAAGACCCACTTCGGCAACAACGGCCTCTACACCATCGCCGCCGTCTCCGGCCTTGCCGACATGGACGCCATCACCCTCTCCACCGCCCGTCTTGTCGACACCCAATCCCTCGACCCCGCCACCGGCTGGCGCATCATCCTCATTGCCTCCATGTCCAACCTCGCCTTCAAAGCCACCGCCGTCGCCGTGCTCGGCGGCGCGAAGTTGTTCGGACGCGTCGCGCTGCTCTTCGGCGCCAGCCTGATCGCTGGCGGCGTGCTTCTGTGGTTGTGGCCTTGAGGAGCCCTCTTAGCACGCCACCTATTAGATCCATCTGATCCTTCCGATCTTCCGATCCGTCCTAGAGCGGCGTCGTCCCAGAAAGGGGGCCTGCCCCGTCGGTTGCCGCCGCCCCTGCTCCCAGTTTTGCAACGTCTTCGGTTGAAGCCTCCCGAATAGTCGTCATTCCGGTCCATTCCTTCGCCCCCGGTTCCTCCACCCTTTACCCCAAGGCTCTCCACATGCCCGCCTTGTGGTCTCCCCAGAAAGGCAAAGACGAATTCATTCCCCTCACCGATCCCATCCCGCCCGGCTACTGCGACTTCCGCGAACTCGCCACCGCCTTCATGGCCCGCGACTCCGCCCGCGTCTCCCAAATCCTCGACTCCCTAACCCTCCGCGACCCGACCGCCGATCAGGGCTTTGGAGTCAAGGCTTCAGCCGATCATTCCTCCCCGAACCCCGCCAACACCCATCCGTCCGATCAGTCCGACTCGCCCGACCCCTCCGACCCCTCCCCCGTGGACCATGTGGACACCCCGCGCCCCCGCCGCTGCCATACAAGAAAAAGCCCGTCCGCATTCCCCGTCCCAGCGGCTTCTCCATAGCCAAGTTCGTCGGCTGCTAGACCTCGCTTTTGCATGAAAAGGTGAGTTCGATCCCGTTGATGAATGCTGTGCCTGCGGTCATTCGCCGTCGGCCCTGTCATTTCCAACCAGCTTTCCAATGATTCCGCGAAGACTCTTCCTGCCCGCCGTCACGCTCGCCGTGTTCTTGCCGGCGCACGCCACATTGCCGCCGAAATTGTTCACCGTGCCGGAGGGGCTGGAGGTGCAACTTTGGGCCGCATCCCCCATGCTGCGCAATCCAACGAGCATGGACACCGACAAGGAGGGCCGTCTTTGGGTCGCCGAAGGCGTGGACTACGGCGCGAAGCATTACCAGACCCAAACCGAAGGCGATCGCATCGTCGTGATCGAGGACACGGATGGCGATGGCGCGGCGGATAAAAGCCGCACGTTTGTGCAGGACCCGGCGCTGCGCGCGCCCTTGGGAATCGCGGTGATCGACAACCAGGTCATCGTCTCGATGGCGCCGAACCTCATCGTTTATACGGATGTAAATCGCGATCTGAAGTTCGAACCCAGCGTCGACAAACGCGAGGTGTTGCTCACCGGTTTCAACGGCCACAATCACGACCACGGGCTGCATTCCCTAACGGTCGGACCGGATGGCTTGTGGTATTGGAGCATGGGCAATTGTGGCGCGATCTTCACCGACAAATCGGGCCGCACCTTCCGCATCGGCAGCCCTTACGACATCCGCTACGGCATGAAGCTTGATCTCGATCCGCGCGACTTCGCCGGACAGCGCTGCGATGACGGGCATGTGTACCTCGGTGGCTTTGCCGCGCGCATGCGGCCGGACGGCTCGCGCGTGGAGATCATCGGCCACAACTCCCGCAACAGCTACGAGCACACCGTCACCTCCTTTGGTGATGTGTTTCAAA
>JAXMIV010000088.1:0-8451 GCA_034377045.1 Prosthecobacter sp.
CCACGAGGATCTGGAGGCGACGGTGGCCACGTTGAAGACGTTGCTGGAAACCCAGGATGCTGTCATCCTCAGCGGTGGTGTTTCCGTCGGTGATCATGATCAGATCAAACCCGCCCTGAAATGCCTCGGCATTGAGCCTGAGTTGTGGCGGGTGAAGGTGAAGCCGGGCAAACCCTTCCTCTTTGCGCGGAGTGAAGGTTCACCGTCATGCTTTTTGTTCGGCTTGCCGGGCAATCCGGTGTCCAGCTTTGTCACCTATCAACTCTTTGTGCGCCCGGCCTTGCTGCGTTGGATGGGCGCGAAGGAGGTGTTGCCGCTTGCCGTTCCGGTGCGGTTGAATGCTGCTCTTCGCAATGAGGGAGATCGCCCGCATTATTTGCGCGGCGTGGTTCATGAGGGCTGCTTCGCCATGCAGGGATTGCAGCAGAGTCATGCGCTCTTTGCCCTCAGCCAGGCCAATGCCCTTCTAAGGTTGGAGCCTGGCGCGGACTTGCCGGCGGGAAGCATGGCGGAGGCGCTGCTTCTCTAAGGCGGCTGCGTCACTCGGACGGGAGATAGTCGTTAATGTCGTAAAGCTTGGGATCGCGGACGGGCTTTCTGGCGGAGCGCATCAGCGTCTTCACTTGTCTGAACAAAGACTCGCCCGTTTCGTCATCGGCCAGTGAGCCGAAATCAGATTCGAGTTTTTCCGGATCTTCGCCGGATTCCAGACGGCGGACCATTTCCCGGAGTTCCGGCGGCGTCTTATCACCCATGAAATCCGTCAGCTTGTGCATCAAATGGCCGACTTGGCGGGGATTGGGATGCTCCTCATCGATCGTCGACATCTCCGTCTCCATCTCCTCCATGAGATTTTCCATTTTGGCGTCATCGATTCCCGCAAAGGGATCCCCATCCGTTTCTTCTTGAGCCTTGCCGATGATGGCGAAGGTAGAGATATGCTTTTGCAGCGGCAGGGCTGGATCGTCCGGACACACGGGCACCTTGTCGCGACTTCCCGGGCTGCGCGCCAGGAAGGAGTAGAGCTTGTTGTTGCCAGGGCAATAAAACTCGTAAATGGGCATGTGGCTATGATGGAGAAATCGCGAGCTTGCGCAATGGGCGGATGCGGGACGGCGGCACACAAATGCATAATTTGATCCATCAATCGGTGGCGGAAGGGCGGGGAATCGCGAGTGTTGAGCCGTCCATGAGAAAACCTCCACCGCCATCCTCGGATATCGCCAAACTGGCCATCACCGCCACGGTGGCTGGATTGGCGGCCGTGGTCTTCAGCCGGAATTTCCTGGAAACTGAGAAGAAAATCAGCGAGCTGATTGTCACGGATTACGGGGTCATGGACCCGCCCTTCGTGCGTACAATGAGCCAGTTGTTAGGCCCACCGCTGGTGCCGGGCAATGAAGTGAAAATCCTGCAGAACGGCGCGCAAATCTTTCCCCGCATGGTGGAGGCGATTCAGAGCGCGCAACGCTCCGTCACCTTTGAGAACTTCGTGCTGGTCGACGGCACCGTCGCCAGAGCTTTTGCGGAAGCTCTTTGTGAGCGCGCCCGCAATGGCGTGAAAGTACATTTCCTCCAAGACGCTGTAGGCTGCAACTGCCTGCATGGAGATCTCATGCACCAGCTCAGAACCGCCGGCGTGGAAGTGGAAATCTTTCGCTACTACAGCCTGACCCGCTTCAATCATCGCACCCACCGAAAGCTTTTGGTGGTGGACGGAAGATTTGGATTCGTGGGCGGGGCCGGCATCTCCGACGCCTGGGACGGGAACGCTGACCGGCCCGATCGCTGGCGGGATACGCAGTATGAGGTGCACGGCCCCGCGGTGGGCCAGATGCAGCAGGCGTTTCTGGACAATTGGGTGCAAACACGGAGTTGTGTGTTGCATGGAGAAGATTACTTCCCGGAGATTCCTCCCGCCGGGAATACGGTCTGCCAAATCTTCAAGAGCTCGGTCACGGAAGGCGCGGATTCGGCGCGGTTGATGTTTTTGTTTTCGATCGCCGCGGCACGGGAGAGCATTCGCATCGTCAATCCCTACTTCATTCCCGACAGCCTGGTGCTGCGCATGCTGTTGGAGGCTCGCCGCCGCGGCGTCAGCATTGAAATCATTGCGCCCAGTGATCGCATCGATCAGCGCATTGTGCGTTATGTCGGCCGGGCCAGGTGGGGCGCACTTTTGCAGGCGGGAGTTCGAATCTTTGAGTACCAGCCGGCGTTGCTGCACTGCAAATACTTCGTCGTCGACAACCATTGGGCCTCGGTGGGTTCTTGCAACCTCGACGACCGATCCCTGTGCCTGAATGAGGAAGCCAATCTCAATGTCTGGGATGAGGCCTTTGCCAGGGAACACATGCGCGTCTTCGAAGAGGACAAGAGCCGTTCCACGGAGGTGACCCTGCGGGACTGGCGGCGCCGTCCCATGCGGGAAAAAATCATCGGACACGTCGCTGGCATCCTGCGCTCTCAATTGTAGCGAATGGCTTTCACGGCAACTGCAAATCCACGATAATCGGCAAATGATCGGAGGCGAGTCGGATCAAGGGCGTGCGGGGAACTTCGACGCGGGTAACCTTGAAATCAGCGGTGACAAAAATGTGATCCACCCGCAGCACCGGATACATCGAGGAAAAGGTGGCCCGCGATTTTTGGCTCGGCAATGCCCGTTGGACATCACGCAGGCGCTCCGCCGCGCCTTTGTACACCAGTGAGCCCGGCAGGGCATTGAAGTCACCGCAAAGAATAAAGCGCTGGTCACTAATGGTGGGATCCATCCACTCGGGACTTAGCAGCGCCTCGATCTGCGCCTTCCGTTCGCGGAAACTGAGGCCGAGATGTGTGTTGATCAAATGCACTTCCCTGCCGCCGACCTCCAGGGCAACAAGCAGCGCTCCCCGCGGTTCGAAAGCCCAGCGCGAAACCGAGGTCGGAAGGATGCCCGTCTTGATCAAACGCATCGGCAGACGGCTCAGAATCGCATCCCCATACTGCTCCTCTTCAATGCAGAGCGCCGGGTGAAAGTGAAAATCCATTTTAAGGTGATCCGCGATGTGCCGCGCCTGATCGGTCAGGAGGCTGCGACTCCGCGCCGCATCCAGTTCCTGCAACGCCACGACATCAGGGGCATAGAAAGCGATCACTTCGGCGATGCGGGTCTCGTCCAGGCGGCGATCCGTGCCCACGCATCCGTGGACATTGTAGGTCATCAGGCGTAGCAGAGTTTCAGGCACCGGTAAAAGGGTTCAAAATCATTTCGCTGCCTGAATCGATTCCGGCTTTGTCAGGATTGCTTCGCGATTTCGAACTGTCGGTTTCATACGTCCGCGGCGGCGGTTATGACCGAATCATCTAAAAGCCCCCTGGCATTGTCTGAAAGGGGGCGAGAATTAACACAACTCCAAGGAAAAATTCACCATGAAAACTTATCGTTCGATCTGCGCCCTTACGGCGCTCGTTGCCGGCCTCGCGCTGGTTACCTCCCAGGCCAAGGATCCAGAAAGCGTCCTCAACTCGGGAGACGAAGGCTTTGTGAAAAAGGCTTCGCAAATGGGCATGGCGGAAGTGCAATTGGGCATGCTGGGCTCCAAGAAGGCCGCCCGCGAGGACGTGAAAGCCCTGGCGGAAAAAATGGTCACCGACCACACCGCCATGAATGATGAACTGAAGGGCCTGGCCGAGTCCAAGAAGGTCATGACCTCGGTCATCACTGACCCAAATGACACCCAAAACCTCAAAGCCCTCGAAAACAAAAACTCAGGCGAGGACTTTGACAAGGCCTTCCTGAATCAACTCGAGAAGGATCACAAAAACGCCATCTCCGCGTTTGAAGATGCCGCGAAGGACTCCAAGGACGCCGAAGTGAAGGCCTGGGCGGAGAAACATCTTTCCCACCTTAGGGCTCACCTCGACGAAGTGAAGGCGGCGCTGGACAAGAAATAGCCTGAACAACAGCCCTGAAGACAGACTTGGCGGTGACGCCGGCCACGATTTCTCGTGAACCCGGAGTCACCGCCAAATGGCGTTTGCCGTCCCTCCGCGTTATTCCTCAGAATGCGGGAGAATGCCCGGAGTGAGGGGGCACCAAGTCAATACCTCCACCCGCGGCCTGATCTTTGTCTTGCCTGGGATTGAGTTTATGAAATAGAATGCACGTGATTGGGGCGGAGAGCACGATGATTGCAGAAGAGGGCGGGATGCGGGCGAGATCGCTTGCCTGCGGATTCTGGCCCCTCTTCGTCCCCTTAAAGGAGGGAACCGACTCATGTCCCAAACGCGCAACTTCCCGAGTTCTGTTTCTACCATGGCCTCCACTCCAGCGAGCCGATCACCAACCGCAACAAAACCAACCGCGGCAGCCGCTGCAACGGGTGCTTACTCTCAGTCCCCCAATTCCCCGGCGCTGGTCTTGGTGGTGGATGATCAGGAGCGCAATCTGCAACAGGTCAAGAAGATCCTTACCTTTGATGGCTATCAAGTGATGACCGCGGAAAGCGGCGAAGAAGCCTTCCGCTGCCTCAGCGCCCGCCGGCCTGACCTCATTCTCCTGGACGTCATGATGCCGGGGATGGATGGCTTTGAGGTTTGCGCGCAGATCAAAAGCAATCCGGCCACGCACGACATTCCCATCATGTTCCTGTCGGGTGACACGGAGCATCAATCCCTGATGACAGGCTTTGCCAAGGGCGGCGTGGATTACCTCCGCAAGCCCTTCAACAAGGCGGAACTCCTGGCGCGCGTGCGCACCCATGTCGAACTGTGCCGCAGCCAGTTGCGCCATGAAAGGCAGATCCAGGAAAAGCAGCGCACTCTGGATTTGATTGCTCATGAATGGCACAAACCATTGCAAAGAATCGCCATGATCCTCACCAAGGTCAAAGAGCTGGCCGGCGCCTCCAAAGGCACCATTATTACCGCTCTGGGTGCCGAAGCCATGCGCGATACGGATCGCATGCTGTCATCGATCGAGAACTTTCTGCATCACGAAACCACCGATCCGACAGCCAACGCCACCCCGCCGGCCAGCCGCCTCAGCAGCGACGACCTCAAGAGCATGGCCGGGAAGTGGTATGTCACCGCCAAACGCAAACTGATCGACTTGCAGCTCTCCGCCCCGCCGAAGCCGGTCGCCCTTTTGGGGCCGCCCTTCGCGGTGAATCAGATTGTTGACGCCATGCTCTCCAATGCCGTCAACTTCACCCCGCAGAATGGCCGGATCGATGTCCTCATCACGCAGAAGGCGAACGAGGTCTGCCTGGAAGTGCAGGATGACGGCCCCGGCTTTTCGACTGAATATCTGCGCCGGAAATTTCAGCCCTTCTTGCGCGCCGTGGACGCCCAAGTGCCCCGCAGTTCCTCGCTCGGCGTCGGGCTGGCCGCCGCCAAACGCATCGCCGATCGCATCCAGGCCAATCTGACCGTCGCCAATCGCACCGGCGGCGGCGCCTGCGTGACGGTGGCGTTTACCAAGGGATAGGGTGGATCGTGGCCGTACGCATGGAGCCTGGAAGGGCGGACTTGAGGCGGCGGTGATGCAGATTTCTGACCACGGATAACGCGGATGAACACGGATGGGGGATGGGGATGGGGATGATTTTTTGTTGCCACATTTGGGGATTTTGGCGTAGATGGTTGAAGATAAATTGATTGTGGCGGGGATCTGAATCCCCATGGATCCCCAAGTCCCCATTTGTCCCCATTTGTCCCCATTTGTCCCCATAGTTCCGGGACCTGTGGCAAAGGAATGGAGGCAAAGGAATGGGGTTAGAAAGGCGAGGACCGGGCCGGTGGCAGTGATGCTGGTTTTTGACCGCAGATGGCGCAGATGAACGCAGACACAACCCACTTTGGGGTTGGTCGGCCTAACACCATGCGTTGTTGTCGATACCCAGGGTTGTTCCAACCCCTGGGCTAAAGGACGGTGTCCCGTTGGGACACTAATGCCAGACGCCGATCTTGGTTCCGGCCGAGGGGCGAACGGCTACTGTGGCGTTCACGGCTGCGAGCCGGAGGTATCAACGGCCTCGGAGAAATCGCCGGCGGCGCCGTGCCAGATGGTATCGACGGGTTCATTCAGCCAACTCAGATCCGGGCCGATGGGGACGATGCGGGTGGGGTTGATGTCTTCGTGGGTGATGTAGTAGTGGCGCTTGATGTGGTCGAAGTTGACGAGGGGCTTGATGCCGGGCTGCTGATAGAGGTCGCAGAGGTAGCGGGAGAGGTGCGGGTAGTCGCGAATGAGGCGGACGTTGCACTTGAAGTGGCCGTGGTAGACGGGATCGAAGCGGATGAGGGTGCAGAAGAGGCGCCAGTCGGTTTCGACGAAGTCGCTGCCGAGGAGGTAACGCTGGCCCGCGAGGCGGTTGTCGAGGTCATCGAGCACTTCGAAGAGGCGGGTCGCGGCTTTGCTGTAGGCGGCTTGCGAATTCGCGAAGCCGGCTTTGTAGACGCCGTTATTGACGGTGTCGTAGATCAACTGGCTGAGCGCGTTTTGTTCTGAGGCGAGGCTGGCGGGGAAGAGGTCGGTCTGGTTTTGATGCAGGTGGGCGAAGGCATGGGCGAACATGCGGCAGATGTCGTCTTCGGAGTTGTTGACGATCTGCCGCGTTTCGCGGTCCCACAGCACGGGGACGGTGACACGGCCGGAAAAGCGGAGATCGGAGGCGCGGTAGGCTTCGGCGAGGAATTTGAAGCCATTGACGGTATCGCGCGAATGACCGGGCCCATCGCGAAAGGCCCAACCGCGTTCGTTGCGCACGGGGTCGGCGACCGTGACGCCGATGGCGTCCTCAAGGCCTAACAAATGACGCACAATGAGCGTGCGATGCGCCCAGGGGCAGGCGAGTGAAATGTACAGGTGGTAGCGGCCCGCAACGGCGGGAAACCCGCCGGCGCCATCCGCGGTCACCCATTGCCGGAAGGCGTCTTCCTGGCGCTCAAATTCGCCGCCGTCGCTTTGCTCATCGGGAAATTGGGCCATGGGCGGGTGACGATACTGAGGGCGCCGGGTTGATCAATCGGGCGGTGGCACCAGGACGGAGGCGGGCATGCCGGCAGCGGGGGCGGATGAAGGCTGGCGGGGCGGCCAGGTGGCGTGACATTTGCGGCAGTAGAACTGTTTTTCATACAGGCCGATGTTGCTCAACCACTCGAGGACGAGCGGGACGATGAAGGCCTTGCGGGTGAACTGCGGGTATTCCACGGCGAAGGAGCCGCATTCCGGACAACTGAAGATGTGGGTGGCAAAGGTTGGACTCTCCGCCTCCCATTCCTGAATGAGCGCGGCTGCCCGGGCATAGTCCTGTTCCTGGACTTGGACGTAGGAATAGCCCTTGGGTTTGGTCAGGAAGAGGAAGCGTTGCATGTTCCGTTCGTCATGCACGCGGGTGGGGATGCCGTGGTCGCTCAATCGAAGGCTCAAGCTTTCGGCCTCGGACAGGTTGTCCACGGTCGCTAAGTTGATGAAGTTCATAGGATGTTGGGGGCAGTTTCTCAAAGGGATTCGTGCTGGCCGGGCAGGTTGCGCGTGAACAATCTTTTGAGACGACCAGCGAGGGGCCGTCATGCGATTCCATTTGTGCATTATGCATGGTGAGATTGCATTTCGTCAGGAAAACTGCCTGACGATAGGCGGGGGTTTTGACGCAAGTTGTTGAAAATCAACAATATTACCCACGCGAGGAGGAGCGGTATGGGGTGTGCAAAATGGAAGGCGATCCTAGCCCGTCCGACGGGGCCATCCCGAAATCCAAGCTCCCTTACTTTTTTCTCATGAACTCCACCGCTTCCTCCCCAGTCACGCATGCCAACAAAGATGACGAATCCCTGATGAGTCACCTGGTGCAGAATGATCCCCACGCTTTGCGAGTTCTCCATGACCGCTACCATGCGATGTTAAAGTCCATCATCATCGCGGTCATCCATGACGAAACGGAGGCGGATGATGTGCTTCAGGAAGTCTTCATTCAGCTCTGGACGCACGCCGCCAATTATTCGGCTGCCAAGGGCAAGGCCGCCGGCTGGCTCATCACCCTGGCACGCCGCCGGGCGATCGACCGCCTGCGCCAGCGCCACGCCTACCAGATGGCGACGGAAAGGCTGGAAGTCGCCAGCAAGCCGAGCAATCCGCATGAGATCGCCAGCGCGGACAACAACATCGACAATGTGGACATGCGCAATTACCTGAACTCCCTGCTGCAAACCCTGCCGGTGCCGCAGAAAGAAGTGGTCATCCTGGCCTACATCCACGGCATGAGCCAACGCCAGATCGCCGTGGCCATGCGCCTGCCGCTGGGCACGGTGAAGACGCGGCTGGAACTCGGCATGCGGAAACTTTCCCACGTGGCCACTCCCTGCCGCCAGAAGGTGATGTGAGCCCAGCAGGGCCTAACCAAACGTTTTATCAAGCAGCGCCGGTCGATGACCGGCGCTGCTTTGTTTTTGTCGCGGTGGCGG
>JAXMIV010000089.1:0-13520 GCA_034377045.1 Prosthecobacter sp.
GCGCCGGTTCGCGCACCAGCACCCACACCAGGCCAGCCGCGACAATGGCCGCGGCAATCGCGGTTAGGCCGTGCGTCAGCCGAGGCCGCCATGCGGTCCGTGAGCTCACCACCACCGGCGCCGCCATCACCGGCTCGCCGCCCACGCGCAGTTCCGCATCCATCAACGCCGCTTCGGCAAGAAAACGCCGCGCCTCGGGATCATGTAAAATCCGCTGACTCAGAGCCTGCGCTTCAGCGTCATCCAGCCGCCCGTCACGAGCGCGCTCCCATTGCTCCAAAAGCTTCCATTGTTCGGCGGCGTTCATGCTTGGGCCTCCATTCGTTGTTGCACACATTCCATCAGCGTCATCCGCACCCGGCTCAGGGCGCGGTACACGGCGGCCTCGGTGCGCTGCGCCCGCGCCGCGACCTGATCGATTTCCAGTTCCTCAAAATAGCGCAGTTGCACCAGTTGCCGATGCTCATTCGGCAGCCGCGCCAGGCACTCGTGCAACGCCTCCTGGCGGGGCGAAGCTTCCTCCGCCAGTTCCGAGACGGCGTGCCCCAGCGCCTCCAGAGCCTCCTCGTCCAGGCACAAATGCTCCCGCTTTTTCTGCCGCCGATGCGTCAGGATCTGGTGAAAGGCGATCTTCCGCGCCCAGGCTAGAAAATTCGTGCCCAATTCAAAATCATCGAAATGCTTCCACAGCAACAACTTCGTCTGTTGCAAGATATCCTCCGCCGCCGCATCCCTGGGCACCAGCCCATGGACATACAGCGCCAGCGCCCGGTCATGCGCGGTCAGAAGTTCGAGGAAACTGGTGGTTTTGTCAGCCATGAGCAGAAGGGTCTGCGAAGATGATAGGCCGGCGCGACCCATTTTTGGACAAGATTCCCCGGAATTTCTTGGGGCGAACCACCCAAGAGCACGATTCAACATGCCCTTTCGCGCAAATCCCAGGCATCGCCAGCGTATAGTATGACTTGATTGCAATGCGCCCCCACCTGCTTCTGCTCCTCACCACTTTTCCGATCCTGGCCCCCGCCGCGGAGAAAATCGTCTTCAACCGCGATATCCGCCCCCTCCTCTCCGACAAGTGCTTCCACTGCCACGGACCCGACGAAAAGGAGCGCAAGAGCGGCCTGCGGCTGGATGTGCGTGAGTCTGCCCTCAAACCGTCCGAGTCCGGCGCCATCGCCATCGTCCCGGGCACACCGGATAAAAGCGAACTCATCGCGCGCTGCTTCACCAGCAACGAAGACGACCTCATGCCGCCCTCGAAGCTCGGCAAACCACTCACCGACCGCGAAAAGGACCTGATCAAGCAGTGGGTCACCGAAGGCGCCGAATACCAGGGCCACTGGGCCTTCATCGCCCCTGCCCGCCCCCAGGTTCCAGCCAATGCCAAAGTTCAAAACCCCATCGACGCCTTCATTGCCGCGCGCCTCGCCAAGGAAGGCCTGAAACCTTCCCCTGAAGCCGACCGCTCCACCTTGATCCGCCGCGTCTCGCTTGATCTCACCGGTCTGCCTCCCACGCCAGCGGAGGTGGCGGCGTTTGAAAAAGACGCCTCCCCCAACGCCTATGAGAAGGTCGTCGATCGTCAGCTCGCTTCGCAACACTACGGCGAGCGCATGGCCATGCAGTGGCTCGACTTCGCCCGCTATGCGGACAGCCACGGCTTCCAGACCGACAGCAGTCGCAGCATGTGGCCCTGGCGTGAGTGGATCATCCGTTCCTTCAATGAGAACAAGCCCTTCAACCAGTTCACCATCGAGCAGATCGCCGGTGACCTGCTTCCCAACGCCACCCTCGATCAAAAGGTCGCCACCGGCTTCAACCGCAACCACCGCATCAATGGCGAAGGCGGCATCATCGGCGAAGAATGGCGCATCGAAAACATCATCGACCGCGTCGAGACCACCGGCTTCACCTGGCTCGCCCTCAGCCTGAACTGCTGCCGCTGCCACGATCACAAATTCGATCCCGTGACTCAGAAGGAGTTTTACCAGCTCTTCTCCTTTTTCAACAACACCACCGACCTCGGCACCATCACCGGCGCTTCCAACCGTGCCGGTGGCAACGAAGATCCCGTCGTCACCGTTACCGATCCGGCCACCGAAGCCAAACTCGCCTCTCTGCAAAAAGAGATCGAAAATGCCAAGCAACAGGCCGCCACCGCGAAGAAGGACCTCCCGACGCTCATCGCCGCATGGGAACCGCAGGCCTTGAAAAATCTCTCCCAGTCCACCAGCGCCTGGGCGCCGTTGCAACCAACACAGGTCGTTTCCAAAGAGAATGACAAAGGCGCAACACTCACCCGCCAGGGTGACGGTTCCTACCTCGCCAGCGGCCCCAATCCCGCCAATGACACCTACCTCTTCGACGCCCCAATGCCTGCGTCTGGCGTCACCGCCCTCCTCCTCGAGTGCCTGCCCGATCCCTCATTGCCTAACCAAAGCCTTGGCCGCAACTCCAATGGCAACTTCGTCCTTTCCGACTTCGATGTTTTCACCCAAATGTCTGGCCTCACACCCCAAAAGCAAACCCTCGCCCGTGTCGCCGCCGACTACTCACAAAAAGGCTACGAGATCGAAAACGTGTTGAAACGCGACCGCGGCAAAGGCTGGGCCATCGACGGCCCCACCAAAAAAGACCCGCGCCGCGCCATGTTTGTCCTGCAAAAGCCCCTTCAAGCTCCCGAAGGCACCATGCTCCTGCTGCGCCTGCGCCATGCCGCCCTCCGCGACCACAACATCGGCCGCTTCCGCATCTCCGCCACCGCCGCACCCGCTGAAACGCTCAAGCTCGATGGCGATGCCCAACTCGCATCCGTGAAAGCCATCCTCGAAGTCCCCGCAGAGCAACGCACGCCAGAGCAAAAGACTGAGATCGAAAAGTTCTTCATCTCCGCCGTCGATAGCCCGGTCAAGCGTGCCAACGACTTCGCCGCCGCCAAACAAAAAGCGCTCGATGACGCCAGGAACAAGCTGCCCAACGTCATGGTCATGGAAGAGATGCCGCAGCCACGCGATGCCTTCATTCTCTCCCGTGGCGAATACGACAAACCCACCGTCAAAGTCGGCATGGGCCTTCCAGCGGCGCTCCCGCCGTTGCCGAAAGGCGCGCCGCTCAACCGCCTCGGCCTCGCCCAATGGCTCGTTGATCCCTCCAACCCGCTGACCGCTCGGGTGTGGGTCAATCGCGCTTGGGAAAAGTTCTTTGGCTACGGCTTGTGCAAAACCACGGAGAACCTCGGCTCGCAGGCCGAATACCCCGTGCATCCCGAACTGCTCGATTGGCTCGCCACCGAATTCATGCGAAGCGGTTGGAACATGAAGGCCCTGCAGAAGCAACTCGTCATGAGCCAGGCCTACCGCCAGCAGAGCAAGGTCACCCCTGAATTGATCGCCAAAGATCCCGATAACCGCCTCCTCGCTCGTGGCCCGCGTTTCCGCCTCGCTGGTGAACTCGTCCGCGATCAGGCGCTCGCCGTCAGCGGCCTCCTGGTGCCCACCATCGGCGGCGACAGCGTGCGTCCCTACATGCCGGAAGGTGTCTGGGATGAAACCAGCAAATACGGCAACCTGCGCGGCTACAAGAACGACACTGGCGCGGGCCTCTATCGCCGCACCATGTACACCATTTGGAAACGCACCGCCGCGCCACCGACGATGCTGCTCTTCGACTCCCCTTCCCGCGAACTCTGCACCGTCAAACGCTCGCGCACCAACACACCGCTGCAAGCTCTCGCCCTGCTGAACGAAGTCACCTTCGTCGAAGCCGCCCGCTCTCTCGCCCAGCGCATCATCAAGGAAGGCGGCCCCACTCCCGAATCCCGCCTCGATTACGCCTACCGCCTCGTCACCGCCCGAACACCCGATGCCGATTCGCAGCGCATCCTCCTCGCCGGCTTGAACCAGCGCCTAACCGAATTTAAAGCTGCGCCTGACTCCGCCACCAAGCTCATCACCACCGGCGCATCCAAACCCGACGCCGCGCTCAATCCCTCCGAACTCGCCGCTTACACCATGACGGCCAGCGTCCTCCTCAATCTTGACCGAACCATCACCCGCGACTGACATGATCTCACCCAGTCTTCAGCTTCAAGACCGCCTCAACCGGCGTGCCTTTCTCAAACACGGTGGCGCCGGCGTTAGCGCGGCTGCCTTGGGTTCGCTGCTGGCATCAAATGCGAATGCCGCTTCCTTCCCCAACTACGCCCCCAAAGCCAAGCGCATCATTTACCTTTTCCAAAGCGGCGCGCCTTCCCAGATGGATCTCTTTGATCCCAAGCCGCAGATGGAAAAACATCGCGGCGAAGATCTGCCCGCTTCCATCCGCAAAGGCCAGCGCCTCACCGGCATGACCTCCGGCCAGAAGACTTTCCCCGTCGCCCCTTCGATGTTCAAATTCGCCCAACACGGCCAGGGTGGCGCGTGGATCAGCGAATTGATGCCGAACATTTCGAAAATCGCCGATGAACTCTGCTTCATCCGCTCCATGCACACCGAGGCGATCAATCATGATCCCGCGATTACCTTCTGCCAGACCGGCTCCCAGCTCGCCGGTCGCCCCAGCATCGGCTCGTGGCTCAGCTACGGCCTCGGCAACGCCAATCGCGACCTCCCCGCCTACGTTGTCCTCACCTCCTTCGGCACCGGTCGCCGCGAGGACCAACCGCTCTACGATCGCCTGTGGAGTTCCGGCTTCCTGCCCACGCAGCATCAGGGCGTCAAATTCCGCAATGTCGGCGATCCCGTCCTCTACCTCTCCGACCCCGCCGGCGTCAACCGCCCCATGCGCCGTGGCATGCTCGATGAACTCTCCGCTCTCAATCAGCACGATCATAGTTTGTTCGGCGATCCCGAGATCACCGCCCGCATCGCCCAATACGAAATGGCCTTCCGCATGCAATCCAGCGTGCCCGATTTGATCGATACCTCCAAGGAACCCCAACACGTCCTCGACGCCTACGGCCCCGACGTCAAAACGCCCGGCACCTACGCCGCCAACTGCCTGCTCGCTCGCCGGCTCGCCGAACGCGATGTGCGTTTCATCCAGCTCTTCCACATGGGCTGGGATCATCACGGCGGTCTGCCGGCCGCCATCAAAGGCCAGTGCCGCGACACCGATCAACCCACCGCCGCTTTGATCAAAGATCTCAAACAACGCGGCCTCCTCGAAGACACCCTCATCGTCTGGGGCGGCGAATTCGGCCGCACCATCTACTCCCAGGGCACGCTCACGGAGACCAACTACGGCCGCGATCACCACCCGCGCTGTTTCACCGTCTTCATGGCCGGCGCCGGCGTCAAAAAAGGTACCACCTACGGCGAGACCGACGACTACTGCTACAACATCACCCGCGATCCCGTGCACGTTCACGATCTCAACGCCACCATCCTCCATCTCCTCGGCATCAACCACGAACGCCTCACCTTCCCCTTCCAAGGCCGCGACTACCGCCTCACCGACATCCACGGGAAGCTGGTGAAGGGTGTGATCGCCTAACCAATAAAGCATCAGGAGCGCCAACGGCGCGAAACATACCAGCCTAGGGTAAAGCGAGCCTAAGCGAGCTAACCCTAGGTACCTCCGCCAAAACGAGGAGGGCGCGAACCCCCAACATCACCCGGTCTATCTCTCGCCAGAAGCGCCGCCGCCTCCACACCGCCAACCGCCAACCGCCAACCGCCAACCGCCAACCGCCAACCGCCCACAGCCCACAGCCCACAGCCCACAGCCCACCGTCCCCCCATTTCCCACTCGCAAACTCCCTCTCCCGCGCCATACCATCACCCGCATGCCCCAACCACCATTCTACGACGCCATCTCCCTCGGTGAAGTCCTCTTGCGCCTCGATCCCGGTGAAGGCCGCGTCCGCACCTCCCGCCAGTTCACCGCCTGGGAGGGCGGCGGCGAATACAACGTCATCCGCGGCCTGCGCCGCTGCTTCGGCCTGCGCACCGCCGTGCTCACCGCCCTCGCCGACAACGAAATCGGCCGCCTCGTCGAAGACCTCATCCTCCAGGGCGGTGTCGATGCCAGCCTCATCAAATGGGTGCCGTATGACGGCATGGGCAAACGCGTCCGCAATCCCATCAACTTCACCGAACGCGGCTTCGGCGTCCGTGGCGCCAAAGGCAGCGTCGACCGCGGCCACAGCGCCGCCTCCCAGTTGCAGCCCGGCGACTACGACTTCGATCATCTCTTCGGCACCCTCGGCTGCCGCTGGCTCCACACCGGCGGCATCTTCGCCGGCCTCTCCGAATCCACCGCCGAACTCACCATCGAAGCCTGCAAAGCCGCCAAACGTCACGGCATGACCATCTCCTACGACCTCAACTACCGCCCCTCCCTCTGGCAGGAACGCGGCGGCTTCGCCGGCTCCCAGGCCCTCAACCGCCAGCTCGCCCCCTACATCGACGTCATGATCGGCGTCCTCAGCGACGACCCGCCCGTCGCCTCCGCCACGCCTAACCATCCAGATGACATTTTCGCTGCCGAAGACGCCAAGCTGCGTCCCATGATCGAAAAGCTCGTCAGCGACTATCCCAATCTCCACACCGTCGCCGCCACCCTCCGCCGCGTTCACACCGCCGGCGTCAACGACTGGGGTTCCCTCTGCTGGCACCGCGGCAATTTCCATCGCAGCCGCAACTACCCGAGATTCGACATCCTCGACCGCATCGGCGCCGGCGACAGCTTCGTCGCCGGCCTCATCTACGGCCTCCTCGTGGAGCAAAACCCGCAAAAAGCCGTCGACTACGGCGCCGCCCACGGCGCCCTAGCCATGACCACCCCCGGCGACACCAGCATGGCCACATTTGTGGAGGTGCAGAAACTCGCCGAAGGCGGCGATGCGAAGGTGATGCGGTGAGAAAGCCCATCGCCCGTGCTCATCGGCTCACATGGTATAGGTGAAGATGTAGATCCGTCCTGTCTTGGGTGATACTCCGATCCATCCGTGAATTCGGCCGGTAAGTGTGTCGGACTGGTAGAACTGCAGTGAATGGAACTCGCTCTCCGCAAGCCACCAATGACAAGGCCTAACCGGTAAAGCGTACTTTGGCACCTCCGCCATAGGTGTCAGAATTTTTAGCCATTGACCACTATCCCAAGGCGCAATCTCGAGCAGATAGAAGGTTCTAAAGTCAGATGGTCCTAGAATTCCATCGCCGATCTTTTCTTCGACAAAATAAGCATTTCCTAAGCCTGTCGGCAGCACCTTATGCTTGCCAATGATTGCTGAAATCGCCAAAACCCGCTCGCTATTGCTGCCAGTAATTTCGTTAACCGAAGTCTGGGGCGCATTACCTCGATGACACGCAGTAATAGTCAATAGGGAACAGATAGCGATGAACTTTATCATAGGTTTTATCTACCCCTCCCAAACCCCCAACTTCACCATCTGCTTCGTCGCTTCCCCCGCCCAATCCCGATTAGCCGCCGGACTCGCCGGACTCGGGTGCAGCACGCGCCCCACCTTAAACCCGCCGCCGAGTGCCTCCAGCGCACGCAACGCTTTTTGTTCGGCGAAGCCGCCCACGCCGATTACCCACTCCGGCTTCAGCGCCTCGATCACACTGCGCAGATGCGCATCGCAGGCCGCCTCCATCCGCGCCGTCTCAGTCAGAGGCAGCTTGTCCGGCGTCACATTCGCGCCGCTCTCCGACATGAACACCAGCGGGCAATAGTTCGCGACGAAGTGATCCTTGAAAAAATGTTCAGGCGCGCCAAAACGCGTCGCAAACAACCCCCACAGCCGCCGCCCGCTCACCTCCGACTTATCGCACGCAAAACCAGTCACACGCCGCTTCGGATGCTCATGCTGCGGATGTCCCACCGCCCCCTGAATGCCCATCCAATCCCGCACCGCCGCGATCTCCCCAAACGGCACCCCCGTCTGCGTCATGCCAAACGGTCCCGGATTCATCCCAAAGAACACCACCTTCTTCGGCCCCTTGCCAAACCGCCTCAAATACGCGCTATGCGTCTCCCAAGCATACTCCAGCGGTTGATACACATAAGCAACGGGCGCCGCAAAAGTCAGCGGCGCCAATGCCTCCCGCAATCGGGCAGCAGATTCAACAAGTCGTTCAGCAGCAGGCATCCCCCGGATTAGCGCGAAACCCGGACCTCGGCAACCGCGACAGTGAGATCAATGGGAAGAAGTTCGTCCGGGCTCATTCGTCTTTTTGCCGCAGAGGGGCAGAGGAGCAAAGGTCGCAGAGTTTTTTAATCCCACGCCCGTTCTCTTCTCTGCGTCCGCTGCACCTCTGCCCCTCTGCGGCAAAATGGGTACTCCCACACCCAACCTCACCGTTCCCGCGACTCCGCGTTCCCGTCCCCCTTCCCCACCCGCGCCTCCAGCCACTTGCTAAAATCCCCTGTCACCTCCTCGCGCTGCACATCATGCAGCAGCAGATGATAGCTGCGCGTGTACCACAGCAGCTTCTTCTTCGGTGATCGCACCTGCCCAAACAACTTCTGCACCTGATCCGGCGATGCCAGCACATCATTCGGCGTCGCCAAAAACAGCACCGGCATTCGCAGCCGCTTCGCCGCTTCCGGATTGTGATCCAGCATTCGCCCGATCTCCGCCAGCAGCCGTACCGTGAAACTATGCACCTGATGCTTCGTCACCTTCATCTGCGCCCCCAGGGTGGTGCTGCTCGTCACCTGAATCTTCGACTCATCCACGCCCGCGAGCTCGCCTAACGAAAAGCGTGACTTCGGCGCCAGCGTCGCCGCCGTTTCCAGCAGCCAGCGCCGGAAACCCGACACCGTCATCCGCAGGCCCGCCACCGGGCTCGCCAGCACCACCCCATCCGGATCGCGCCGGTCATTCAGGCGATTCGCCGCCGTGTGCAGGCACACCAGGCTGCCCAGGCTTTCCCCATACCAAACGATCGGCACCCCCGGATGCCGCTTGCGCACCAGGAGGTGAAAGGTCTCCAAATCATGCTGCCACTGCCGCGCCGACCTCACGTCTCCGCGCTCCGCCACCACCGGATCATTCCCCTCGCCGCGCAGCTCATAGGCATAGACCGCATACCCCTGGGGCGGCAGTTTCTCCCCCAGATACCAAAAGTCCGAGGCCGCCCCGCTCAGGCCGTGTACCGCGATCACTACCCCGCGCAGTTCCGTCCCCTCCGGCACCTTCCACGCGGTATACGGCATCACCTTATTGTCGTAGCTGACCCAATCCGTCGCCCGCAAGGCCGGGCGCGGATTGATCTTGGGCAGGGATGAGCAGGCACAGAGGCCGCTCAGCACCAGCAGGGAGCCGAGGCGGCCCAGGAGGTTGGTCATGGCACAATATCGACCGAACTTGCTCTTAAAGACAAGGGCCACTTGCTGAAGTCCCCGCGTCATCCTGCCTCCGCCTTGAAAGACCCCCGCCTCACGGCCAGTTTTTCTTTGCCCCTCCGCTCCAGCGCTCGTAATCCTCCCTGATCCCTTCCCAACACCCCTCAATGTCGTCCATCCCCCACCTCCCCGCCCTGCGCAAAGGCCGCCCCTACGACTCGCTCGATAAAGTTCAGGTCAAAAACCACCGCACCGGCGAAGTGATGGCCGAGGTCAGCCAGGTCAATGCCGGTATCGTCCGCAAAGACCTCGCCAAAATCAGCGAAGCCCGCGAGGCGCTGAAAAAATTCACCGTCGCCCAGCTCATCGACATCACCGCCAAGGCTGGCGAACTCTTCCTCAACGGCACCCTGCCCCTCGGTGACCGCGGCCACACCCAGACCCCGCAGCAGTACATCGAGACCCTCTCTCTCACCAGCGGCCTTCCGCACATCATGGTGAAGCGGAACATGGCCAAGATCCATTACGCCATGACCCACATGGCCGACATCATCAACGGCCTCTCCCGTGGCGTCGACTTCAGCGTCATCGACAACGGCTTCGGCGAACAAAACGGCAGCCCCCTCGCCTACTTCCCCACCACCAAGGCGCTCGGCCTCATCATGCCGAGCAATTCACCCGCCGTGAATTCCCTCTGGCTGCCCGCCATCGCCCTCAAGATCCCCGTCGTCATCAAACCCGGCCGCGAAGAGCCCTGGACACCTTACCGCCTCATCCAGGCCTTCATCGCCGCCGGCGCGCCTGCTGAAGCCTTCGGCTTTTATCCCACCGACCACGAAGGCTCCGGCGAAGTCATCAAACTCTGCGGCCGCTGCCTCGTCTTTGGCGATGTCGCCATGGCTAAGATGTACGAAAACAACCCCAGCGTCCAGGTCCACGGCCCCGGCTGGAGCAAGGTCATCATTGGCGAAGACAAGATCGAAAACTGGCGCGACTACCTCGATGTCATCGTCAGTTCCATCTCCGACAACGGCGGCCGTTCCTGCATCAACGCCTCCAGCGTCATCGTACCGAAATACGGCAAGGAAATCGCCATCGCCATCGCCGAACGCCTTGGCCCCGTCAAACCGCTGTCGCCCGCTGACGACAACGCCAAACTCTCCGGCTTCGCCAACACCAAGATGGCCGATTACATCGACAGCGCCATCGACGCCGATCTGGCGACTCCCGGCGCCGAAGACGTCACCGCCAAGTTCCGCGATGGCCCGCGCAAAGTCGAACACGAAGGCGGCACCTACCTCCGCCCCACCATCATCTGGTGCTCCGACCCCAAGCACCCGCTGGCGAATCGCGAATTCCTCTGCCCTTACGCCAGCGTCCTCGAACTTCCGCAAAAGGATGTGTTAGGCCAGCTCGGCTACACCCTCGTCTGCACCGCCATCACCCAGGACCCCGCTTTCATCAGCGACCTCCTCGAAGCCCCCGGCATCGACCGCCTCAACATCGGCCCCATCAGCACCATGAAGATCAGTTGGGACCAGCCCCACGAAGGCAACATGTTCGAGTTCCTCTACAAACGCCGCTCCATCGACTGCGCGTGAAAGGCGCACGGGTTTTTAGCCCGTGTATCCGGCTCTGACTCGGGTTGAAAACCCGCTCTCCTTTTCATGCTTCTCCCCCCCTTCGATTACCAGCCGCGCACCCGCCTCGTCTTTGGCAACGGCGCGCTCACCCGTGTCGGCGAACTCGCCCGCGAGATCGGCGGCACTCGCGTCCTCATCGTCAGCGATCCCGGCATCGTCAAAGCCGGCTACGTCGTCCGCGCCGCCGCTTACCTGCGCGAGGCAGGCCTCGACATCCGCGTCTTTGGCGATGTCCATGAAAACCCCTCCACCGAAGACGTCGCCCGTTGCGTCGAGGTGGCGAAAGAATTCAAGATCGATCTCATCGTCGGCCTCGGCGGCGGCAGCAGCATGGACACCGCCAAAGGCTGCAACTTCATCCTCACCAACGGCGGTCGCATGCAGGACTACTGGGGCATTGGCAAGGCCACCAAGCCCATGCTGCCCCTCATCGCCATTCCCACCACCGCCGGCACCGGCAGCGAATGCCAAAGCTTCGCCCTCATCTCCAATGCCGAAACGCATGTGAAGATGGCCTGTGGCGATCCCAAGGCCGCCGCCAGGATCGCCATTCTCGACCCTGAACTGACGGTCTCCCAGCCGAAGCGCGTCACCGTTTGCACCGGCATCGACGCAATCTCCCACGCCCTCGAAACTGCCGTCACCAACAAGCGCACCGCCTTCTCCTCCGTTTACTCGCTGGAAGCCTTTCGCCTCTGCCACGCCAGCTTCTCTCATGTCCTGCGCCATCCCAAGGACCTCGACGCCCGCGGCCGCATGCTCCTCGGCGCCGCCTACGCCGGCACCGCCATTGAGAACTCCATGTTAGGCGCCGCCCACGCCTGCGCCAACCCCCTCACCGCCAAATTCGACGTCGTTCATGGCGAGGCCGTCGGCGTCATGCTCCCTCACGTCATCCGCTTCAACTCCGCCCTCACCGAAATCGCCCTCATCTACAAATCTTTGTACGATGGCGACCTCTCCTCGCGCATCGAAGAGCTGCTCAAAGAAGCCCAGATGCCGCGCCGCATCCGGCACTACGGCGTCCGCGAAAAAGACATCCTCCCCCTCGCCGAAATGGCCGCCCTCCAGTGGACCGCCCAATTCAATCCCCGCCCCCTCACAGTCGAAGATTTTGTGAGTCTCTATCGCGCCGCCCTGTAGCCGCAGGAATGTAGGATGGGCGTGGCGAAGCCCGCCCGTCCCCCGCCGCGTCGCTCACTCCCAGACACTCGGGCGTCCAACCAGCACCCCCATCCCAAACGCCCTGAGCAGACAGAAAAAAGTGTCAGACAATTTCTGTCAAACTCCCCACTTCCTGTTAGACCGGTTCTCGAAAAGATTGTCTGATTGAATTGGCGAGTGCGACGGCACGAATGGCAAGGCACGAATGGCAAGGCACGAATGGCAAGGCGCGAGCGCCGGGCGCTATTAAGTCAATAACGGCCAAGCGCGCAACGCCGCCAGTCGTGCCGTCCCGCCGTCAAGTTGCAGACAGGCTTTTTGAGAACTGGTCTAGTCCAAATCCAGCTCCGGCTTAAAGTCCGCCGCATGGTACGAACTACGCACCAGCGGCGCGCTCGCCACATGGCGGAAGCCCTTCTTGCGGGCGATCTCCTTGTAGTTCTCAAAGGTATCCGGATGCACGTACTCGATCACCGGCAGATGCTGCGCTGACGGCCGCAAATACTGGCCCAGCGTCAGCACACTCACCCGATGCTCCAGCAGATCGTCCATCGCCTGAAACAGCTCCACCTCCGTCTCGCCGAGCCCCAGCATCAGGCCGCTCTTCGTCGCGCACTTGCTGCCCATCTCTTCCGCCATTTCCTTCGCGCGCTTCAGCACGTGCAGGCTGCGTTGATACTGCGCCCGGCTGCGCACCAGCGGCGTCAGGCGTTCCACCGTTTCTAGGTTGTGATTGAAAATGTGCGGCCGCGCCTTCATCACCACTTCCAGCGCGTCGTCCTTGTCATTGAAGTCCGGCACCAGCACCTCGATCGTGATGCCCGGCACCGCCGCGCGCACCGCTTCGATGGTTCGCGCAAAATGCTCCGCACCGCCGTCCTTCACGTCATCCCGCGCCACCGCCGTGATCACAATGTGGTTCAGGCCCAGCCGCTTCGTCGCCGCCGCCACCCGCTCCGGTTCATCCGCCTCCAGCGCAAAAGGTTTCGCCGTCTTCACCGCGCAGAATCCGCAGGCCCGCGTGCAGCGATCCCCCGCGATCATGAAAGTCGCCGTCCCCTGGCTCCAGCATTCCCAGCGATTCGGGCACTGCGCCTCCTCGCACACCGTGTGCAGTTTCAGGTCTGAAATCAGCGCCTTCGTGCTCCAAAACACCGGGTCCCGGGGCAGCTTCACCCGGATCCAGTCGGGTTTCTTCTCCTTGTGCAATGCGGGGTCAATCTTGCAGGCCATGTCGTAGGTTTTAAGTCCCCCACAAATGCCCCCAACCCGCCCCCCCCGCAACCAATCAATTGCCCCTCTCCAGGCTTCCCCCCATAGGCCCTATAGATCGCATAGGTCATATAGGCCCCTATTCTCCATTCCCCCGCCCCCAACTGAGCACTGAGCACTGAGCACTGAGCACCGCCCACCGTT
>JAXMIV010000090.1:0-3009 GCA_034377045.1 Prosthecobacter sp.
CTCCGCCTCCCTGATCGCCGAATACCTCGCCCGTCAGTTCGATGACCTGGGCCAGGCGGTTCATGCCCAACGCCTGCGCACCTGGGGTTCACAACCCGGCGCCATCTTTGCCCAGTCCTGGTTTGAAGCCATCGGCTGGAAGGCTTGGTAGAAATTCGCTTTTTGTGAAGCATGGAATATAGCGGAACCGTTTTCACTGTTCCGACTATGTTCCGTGTCCTCACTTTCCTCCTCGTCGCACTCGCCGGCTGCTCCGCTGCCTCGGCCGCGGACAAACCCAACATCATTTACATCCTGGCCGACGATCTCGGTTACGGCGACCTTGGCTGCTACGGCCAGAAGACCCTGACCACGCCGAACCTGGACCGCATGGCCGCGGAAGGCATGCGGTTCACGCATCACTATTCCGGCAGTACGGTGTGCGCGCCCTCGCGTTGTGTCTTGATGACCGGCCTGCATACCGGCCATTGCCGCGTGCGTGGCAACGATCCCTGGACCATTCCCGATGGCGACATGACCGTTCCCAAGCTGCTGCAGAAGGCCGGTTATCATACGGCCGGCATGGGCAAATACGGTCTCGGCAAGCCGCTTCCTTTGAACGATCCGCAACGCAAAGGCTTCGATGAATTCTTCGGCTATGTCGGCACCAGCCACGCCCACAACTTCTACACCCAGGCCCTCATCCGCAACGGCGCCATTGTTCCGCTGCCGAATGTCATGATTCCTGGCACCGGCAAGAACGTCTCCGATTACGCTGACAGCGATCTCGTCGGCAGTGGCGTCGCTACTCTTGAGGGCCGCAAGCAATGGGCTCCGCAACTCATCGCCGATGATGTGCAGCGTTACCTGGGCGAACGCGGCAAGGAAAGCGGCAAGCCGTTCTTCCTCTACTACGCCCTCAATCTGCCGCATGCGAACAACGAGGCGGGCAAAACCTCCCCGCTCGGCCATGGCATGGAGTCGCCGGATTACGGCGAATTCAAAGACAAGGACTGGCCGGATGCCGAAAAGGGCTTCGCTCAGTTCATCCGCTTTGTGGACAACGAAGTGGGCCGCGTCATCGCTCGGGTGAACGACCTGGGTCTCGCCAAAAACACCATCATCTTCTTCGCCAGCGACAACGGCCCGCATCAGGAGGGCGGCCACCTGATGGACTTCTTTGATTCCAACGGCGCCTTTCGCGGCCTCAAGCGCGACATGACGGACGGCGGCATCCGCGTGCCATTCATCGCCTGGTGGCCGGAAACCATCAAAGCCGGCCTCGTCAGCGAGCACGTCAGCGGTTTCCAGGACCTCCTGCCCACCGTCGCTGATCTGAGCGGCGCCAAACTGGAGGCCGAGACCGACGGCCTCTCGTTGCTGCCTGTCTTGTTAGGCAAGCTGAGTCAGAAGGAGCATTCCCATCTCTACTGGGACTTCAATGAGCAGGGCGGCAAACGCGCCGTTCTGAAATGGCCCTGGAAACTCATTCACCTCAACACCGGCGGCAAAGTGGCGAAAGGCGGCAAACTGAAACCCTTGGAGAAGGAGCTCTACAACCTCGAAGAAGACATCAGCGAAGAACGCAATCTCGCCGTCGCGCAGCCGGAGATTGTGGCCGAGTTGGAGAAACTCATGGCGGCATCCTGGCGCGCGCCCCAGTAAATCAGTTCTCCATCTCTGCGACCTTTGCTCCTCTGCCCCTTTGCGGCAAAAATCCAATGACCCAGCGCTTTCCCCATCGCCCCTGACTCCGCCTTCCCCCCGTGCCCGCCTACTTCGATCACAACGCCACCACGCCCCTCAGCCCCGCGGCGCGGGAGGCATGGTTGCAGGCCTCGGAGAAACACTGGCACAACGCCTCCAGCCTCTATCGCGAAGCCGGCATCACCAGCCAGCGCCTCGAATCCGCCCGCGAGCGGTTGGGCGATTTGTTAGGCATCGATGCCGAACGCATCGTCTTTACTTCCGGCGCCACCGAGTCTAACAACATGTTGTTTGCCGGTCTCGCGAAGTGCCTCGCACCGGACGCCGCCGTCGCCATTTCCGCCATCGAGCACCCCTCGGTGCGCGAAGCCGCTCGAGTTTGGTTGGGGCGGGGCAGGGTGATCGAGATTCCCGTCGGCCGGGACGGCGTCATCTTGCCGCAGGATCTGGAGCCCGTCCTCGACCAGTACTCCCCGGCCTTAGTCTCCATCATGGCCGCCAACAATGAAAGCGGCGGCTACCAATTGATCGCTGCTCTCGCCGCGGTCTGCTACTCTCGTGGGATTCTGTTTCACAGCGATGCGGCGCAGTGGCTCGGCAAATTTCCGGCGAACGAACTCTCGGATTGCGATTACCTCACCGGCAGCGCGCATAAATTCGGCGGCCCCAAGGGCGTTGGCTTTCTCGTCCTGGCCAATGCCGGCGAATCCTTCCCCCTCCTCCACGGCGGCCCCCAGGAAAACGCCCGCCGCGCCGGTACTGAGAACTACCCCGCCGTCGAGGCCATGGTCACTGCCCTGGAAACCCTGGAGCCCCAACTCCCCCGCATCATCAAGGAGCAGACCCAGTACCGCGACACCTTCATCGAGGTCCTGGAACTCACCCTGCCCGGCGTGCGCATCGTCAGCGGGCGCGCCCCGCGCCTTTGGAACACCGTGCTCGCCGTCATGCCGCGTCACGAAAACCTGAAGTGGCTCACCCGCCTCAGCCGCCGCGGCTTCGCCATCTCCACCGGCTCCGCCTGCAGCTCCGGCAAGGAAGGCTCCTCCGTGGTCGTCCAAGCCCTCGGCGCCTCCCCCGAAGAACTCCGTCGCGTCATCCGCGTTAGCGGCGGCTGGGACACCACCGCCGAAGATTGGCAGGCGCTCGCCGTGGCATTTGTGGAAGTCAGCGTCGAACTCGACGTCGGCGGCATCCCAAAGTAGTCATCACGCTCCGCGTGGGGACGTGAAAAGAAGATCGGAGCTCCGTATTCTGTGAACCACACCCAACAGTAGCCAACACCATGAACCCAACCTTGCCACACACGCAGCTCCGAAAAAC
>JAXMIV010000091.1:0-4327 GCA_034377045.1 Prosthecobacter sp.
GGCGGTTTCGTCGCCACCAAATATGCCAGTGAAGGCATGATGGAGGCGCTGGGGGATTACTTTGGCAGCAGGGGCTGAACCTCGCTCAAGGCGCGATGTCCAGCACCTTGTGCTCCTTGTCGTCCACGCTGAAAGGGTCGACACCGGCAGGGCTCGGGCGCGCGGGCACAACGCCGGTGGAAGCGGTCAGCTTGACGGTTTCGACGGAGGCGTCATTGCGACAGATGACGATTTTGCCGCCAGCCCAAGCGCGGCCACGCTTGGGCCTGCCGCCGGCGCTGGCATCCCAGCGCGGCGGCCAGGAGGCCTCGGCGGGATTTTCAAAAACCACCGGCATAAGGCCTGGTGAATCGCTGGTTAGGCCGGCGGTCATGGCCCAATGATTTTCTCCGGGTTTGAGCGCCTCTTCATAGTTGGGCGCCACGCCAATGTTGCCGTCCGGAACAAACTTGCTGGAGGGGCTGCCAAAGATTTTCTCCTCCTGGGTCAAGCCTTCTTGAAACAGCACCCGAAAGACGTCATTCGAGGTCAGCGGCACACTGCCGGTCGCCGGATTGGTGACCGAGTCCGGATACTGGCCGTTGTGATCCGCCGCATACGCCAGCAACATCCCCTGGATTTGCCGGCAGTTGGTCGCAGCCTTCATCTGATTGGCTTGCGCCGTGATCAGATTGTAGGTCGGTATAGCTAGGGAGGCGATAATGGCGATGGGGAAAAGGGCCAGGATCATGTAGCCGGTGATCAGTCCCGTGACGGCCATGCCGCGTCCGCCAATCGTTCCTCCGGATGTCTTGATCCGCGAAAGCGCGATATGGCCCATGATCACCGCCGGCAGGCTGGTGATGAAAATAATGAGGCCGAGGAGGCCGCAAATCATGCTGCCGATGGCGAGACCGGAAGCGCTCGGTTGCGCGGCTGGCATTGGACTGACCCCCTGAAACAGCGGTGGCGGCACCGGCGCCGAGGACGGGATCGGCGGCGCGCCGCTCGCGGGTTCACGAAGGAGGCTGCTCAACGCCTGCCACTCCGGCAATCCCTCATGCCAAGCCAAGTCTGAACCGGCGATTTCACCGCCAGCGAGTTTCTGCCGAACCTCCCCCTCAGAGAAGGGTCCGATTTGCGTGCCGTCTTTTGAGATGTGGTATTGCATGGCGTGCGGGAAAAGGAGTGCTCCGAGGATTTAGAAGCTTTTTCAGCGTGGTGACAAGGCTGCACCGAAAGGATCGTCACAAATCTTGTCCGGACCTTCCCCGCCGAACAAATTGCCCCTGTTCCAATCGGCCCAATTGGGCTAAGGAACCTCGCTTCCATGAACTCCACCGCCAATGTCCACATCGCCTCGAACGTGCCCCTGCCAACTCCGCACGAGTTGGTGACCGAGCTGCCGCCCACGACCCAGCAGGCCGCTTTTGTCGCGGCGGCGCGGACGGATATTCGCGAGATCCTTTTTGGTGAAGATCGCCGTTTCCTGGTGGTGGTCGGGCCGTGCTCCATTCACGATCCCGAAGCAGGCCTGGAGTATGCGGCGAAGCTCGCGGCGCTGGCGAGCGAGTTGCAGGACCGGTTGCTCATTGTCATGCGGGTGTATTTTGAAAAGCCTCGCACCACCGTCGGTTGGAAAGGCCTGATCATGGACCCGGACCTGGACGGCACCTGCAACATTCCGGATGGCTTGAAACTGGCGCGGCGCATCCTGCGGGATGTGCTGGAACTTGGCCTGCCCACCGCAACGGAATTGCTCGACCCCATCACACCGCAGTACATCGCCGATCTGATCTGCTGGAGCGCAATCGGCGCGCGCACCACGGAGTCGCAGACGCACCGGCAGATGGCTTCCGGTTTATCCATGCCGTTAGGCTTCAAGAACGGCACCTTCGGCCACATTTCCCCGGCGGTAAACGCCATCAAGGCCGCCATGCAACCGCAGACCTTTCTCGGCGTCAGCGATGACGGCGTCGCCTCAGCCGTCACGACCATCGGCAATCCGGATTGCCACATCATCCTGCGCGGCGGCGAAAGCGGCCCCAACTACGGCGCCGATGATGTGGCGGAAACGCGCGCCGCCCTCGAAGCCGCGAAGCTCAAGCCCGCCATCATGATCGACGCCAGCCACGGCAACTGCGCCAAGGACCACAACCGCATGCCCGAGGTCTTCCGTGAAATCGTACGCCAGCGCACCGCTGGCGAAACCGCGATCATCGGCGCCATGCTCGAAAGCAACTTGGTCGGCGGCAACCAGAAATTCCCCCGCCCCCTCAACGAACTCACCCGCGGCCAATCCATCACCGACGCCTGCATCGACTGGGCCACCACCGAGGCGCTGCTGCGCGAGGCGCATGCTTTGTTAGGTGATTGAAAGTGGTCCGCATAGTCCTCTATGCGGGAAGCGCCTTGAGCGGCGCATACTCTCAAAGTAATCACAAATCCTGATGATGCTGCGGAGGATGCCACCCTCCCAGATTCCCGCACAGAGGACTGTGCGGACCACTTTTCGTCTCCCCGACTTCGCCAATGTTCATGGAAGAAGGCGCAATCTTGGATAGCCAATATCGCCGGACTGCGTTAGCTGCCAAGCGAATGAATGCCGACGACAACCTCGCCGCCCAAATGCAAAAAGATCTCGCCGAGATCGGCCGCACCTTCATGCCGTACGGCAAGTTTGGCCCGCGTCACTATCCGCCGAACGGCTTCCCCATTTATGATCTGCCGGCGGAGTACCTCATGTGGTTCGCCAACAAAGCCGGCTTTCCCAAAGGCCGCCTCGGCGTCCTCCTGAAGATGGTCTATCAGATGAAGGTCGATGGCTCCGACATGGCCTTCGACATCTTCCGCCGCCAGCGCGGCGGCAGATCAGAAATCCGCACCCCAAGAAAGCGCAGCTTCGATTTCCCGGATGCAGGTTAACCAACAGCCCGTCCCCCGATGCCGGCAGGCATCAAAGAAGGTAGCCAGGCGGTAAACGAGCCTCAGCGAGCGCCACCCCTGGAACGATCGCCCGCCCCTCGCCCACTCCCGAAGTTTGACCCTCTTGCCCTCCTTCGATAGCCTATGCCCCCAGCCCACGTTTGACTCCTCCTGCCATGAAACGTCCAACCATCTCCTTCATTGTCGCGGCAGCCCTGGCTGCCGCGGTTTCCGCACCGGCCGCCGCGCTTCTCGATTCTCCGCAAAAGGGTGATCCCGGAATCAAGAGCATTAGCGCCCTGAGTTTTGGCAAAGACGGCCTCCTCCTCGTCGCCGATCCCAGCACCGCGAGCGTGATCGCCATTCAAACAACGGACACCGGACCGATGGCGAAACTCAAAGCCTCCGTGGCCGACATCACCGCCACCATCGCCGGCGGCCTGGGCACCACGGCGGACAACGTCACGATTAAGGACATGGCGGTGAATCCCGCCAGTGGCAAAGTGTACCTGGCCGTGCAGCGGCGTCCGGACAACGCCACGCTGATCTTCACCGTCGACGCCGCGGGCAAGGTGGCGCCGTTTGATGCCGCCAAGCTTTCCTGGGCGCGCGTGACCCTGCCCGGCGGCACCGCCAGCAAGGTGACCAACATCACCGATGTCGCCTTTGATGGCGATCGCGTCTTTGCCACCGGCACCTGCAACGAAGAATTCGCCAGCCGCATCTTCACCATCCCCGTGCCGATCAAAAATGGCGCCACGGCCAGCGTATTCAGCGCCGAGACCTATCATGTCGCGCACCGGAAATGGGAAACGAAGGCGCCGATCCAGAGCTTCATTCCTTACCATGCCAAGGACGGCCAGTATGTGGTGGGCGCTTTCGCCTGCACCCCGGTGGCGAAATTCAAAGTGGATGACCTGCAAAGCGGCGCGCAGGTGAAGGGCGTCAGCATGGTGGAACTCGGCAGTGGCAATCGTCCGCTCGACCTCTTTGAATACACCGACAAGAGCGGCAAGGAATGGCTGGTGGTGCACACGCAACGCTTCAAGGCCAACCTCTTTGGCCCCAGCAAGTTTTGGGGTTCACGCGTGAGCATGGACCACATCAATGCCGCCCAGGACAAAACCAATGAAAACGCCACGCGCCGGGATGAAAAGGCCCCCAAAGGCCCGGAAGGCATCGAGATCGTGGACACACTGTTCGGTGTCGTCCAGGTGGACAAACTAAGCGATGCCGAGGCCATGGTGCTGCGCGACACGGATGGCAAGCTGTCCCTGGAGGTCGCGGCGCTGCCGTAAGGCCATGTGGCATCGCGCGCGCATTCTGCACTTCTTGTTAGCCGGAGTCTGGTTTAGTGTCTCGCTGCTGGGCGGCGAGACACCCAGCATCCTCACGATCACCGGGAATGGCGCCAAGGTGCAGA
>JAXMIV010000092.1:0-3014 GCA_034377045.1 Prosthecobacter sp.
AAGCCGATCCATTGGTTTTTCACCTTCCATGTCGCGCTTGATCTCTTCCGTACAGCGCAGCTGGTCCGGCGTTTCGCGGTAGAGAAAAGATTCCTCAAACTCCAATTGCCACTTCGTGTCCGGAGGATGCGCGTAACCAAGAATGGTCTGTCGTTCAGCGGTGATGCTCAGCATGCGCCCGGCAAATTCTTCGACGCTTTTTTCGGCGCCCTTGCGGGTCTTTTGCCAGGAGGCGCCGCCGAGCTTGCTCAGCGCCGGCGCCTTGCCTCCGACACCGACATAGCGCGTGACCATGTGCGCCTGGGCAACCGGGACAAAGAGCTTGGCTTCATCGGCATAAAGCAGGATGAGGACTTCCTCCTTCTTGCCGCCGGCAGTCCGCTGCTCGATGCCGGCATAGCGGGCGATGCCGTGATCGGAATGCACCACGAGATCCCCTTCCCGCAATTCGCGCAGGACATCGCGGGCTTTGCGCAGGTTTTCCGCCTCGTCGAGTTTCGAACCCCGGACCCGCCGATGCGTCTGATGGCGGCCAAAGATTTCCGCACCGGTGAGCACCGCGAGTTTGGCGGCAGGCACGGTGAAGCCCCGGTAAAGCAGGCCCAGGGTCGTTTCGATGTCACCTGAGGGATCGGCGCCTCGCAGTTCGGCAAAGCGTTCCTTCTCGGCTTCGTTGTGGAAGAAGATGACGGTCTTCCAGCCTTGGGCCTGCCATTCGTCCAACTGGCGGTCGAATTGTTTCCGGCGCGCCTCATGCAAAACGAAATCCGAGGCATCGAAGACCCCCAGGGGATTTTCGTGAATGGCGGTGGCGTAGTCCTCGATGCCCGCGGCAGCGCTGGCGTCGGGAAGGATGCGGGCGTGGCAGTGCAAGTCCGGATCACAGCCCACGGCGAGGAGGAGGTCGTCTTGGCCAAGATGATCGCGCACGGTGTTCGTGGTGTCATCCTCCGGCGCGTCCCGAAGTTGGAGGATCACCCCGGCGCGCTCGAGACGACGGACGGAGGCCTGGTTGTGGAGATCAAAGGCGCGGATGGATTCCAGCTCGTCGTCGAAGAACTCCAACCGCAGCGGTTCCTCGGCCTGCCAGGAGAAGAAATCCACAATGCCCCCCCGGCGGGCAAATTGGCCGCGTTCGGTGACCACCGGCACCCGCTCGTAACCCGCGGCACTGAGATCGGCAAGGAAAGCCTCGACATCGAGCTTGGCGCCAACCTGGAGGGTGCGGCGCTGACTTTCCATTTCGGTCAGCGCGGGGGCGCCTTCAGTCAGGCTGTCGACGCAGAGCACCAAAACGCTGGGATTGTCAGGGCCACCCTCGCGCCAGCGGGAGAGGATGGAAATGCGCTCCGCCAGGGTTTCGGGGTCCTGCAGGGCATCCACTCCCGGCGCCTGGATTTGCCTGGGAAAATAGAGGGCGGGACACTGCCACACCAGGAGTTCCGCATGAACGCGATCCTGAATGCGGACGTCCGGACAGAGCACCCACAGCCTGCGCCCGGAATGGGCGTAGTCCCTTTGGGCGGCGACCAGTGCCACCGCGAAGGCGGTCGCCTCTGGGGTGATGTGATCCAGAACCAGCGTTTGCGGCGTGCCCAAGGCCGCCAACTTGCCGGAGAACTCCGGTCGTTTCAGCACGTCCTGCACCAGGGCATGAGTTTCCCCACGCTGGCGGCCCGCCAAGTGGTGGGGCAAGCGTGACTTCGGCGCCGGCTTTTTTCGGGCGCCTCGGTTCGGCACGGTGGCAACTTTTTCCAAGAGTGGCGGGCGATTTGAAACGTCTGCCGGGTCTATGAGGGCGCATTTGCGGCTGACTTCAACCGTCCTGTGACTGCAGGCTTGTTCTTTGGCGGCTTTCCTGATGTAATGGAGGACAAATCGAAACTGCACCTACCATGAAAACTTTTCTCCGTAGTTTCAGGGCCAGTCTGGCCGCGTTGGCAATGATTGTCGGCTTTGGCAGCGTGTCGGTCCACGCTGTCGATAAGAACACGATCAACGAACTCTTCCAGATGGGCAAAGCCGCCTATTACAAAGGCGATCTTGAGCAGGCCCACCAACTTCTCAGCCAGGTCGAGAAGATGGGCCCCCGGCACTTTGAAACGAGAGCGATGCTGGCTCAGATCCGGCTCAGCCTGAAATCCACCGGCGATATGTCGCTGAAAAAACGCTACGAAGGGGTGATGCTCACCAAGATCGAGTTCAGTGATCTCACGCTTCAGTAGGCGCTGGAGGGGCTGCGCATCATGTCCGAGAACACCACTGAGGGCAAGGTGGTGCCGAACTTCATTGTTCAAGATCCGGCGCTCAACGCCAAAACCCTCTCCCTGAATCTGAGCAACATCCCCCTGACCGAGGCGATCCAATACTTGGCCCGGGTCGCCGGCTGCAAGGTCGTCTATGAGAAGCACGCGGTGCTTTTCACCGCGGCGGGTGCGCCGGCGCCAACGGGTTAGATTGAGAACGCCGCGTCTTCGGAGGGTTCGCCGCTGAGAGGCCGGATGATCATGCCCGCTGCCACGGTGTTGTTGGTCTGTTCGTCGACCAGGACAAAACTGCCGGTGGTGCGATTCTTGGTGTAGGGATCGTAAAAGATCGGCGCCGCACAGCGGATGCGGATGCAGCCGATGTCGTTCAGCGCGAATTCCTCGCTCTCCTGCGTCTTTTCCAGCGTGCTGATGTTGATCTTATAGAGCACGTCGGTCACGACGGCGCGAACGTCGCTGGTGGTGTGGCGCAGGTGAAAGCGGCCCTTGGGTTTGAGGTGCTTCTTGTCGCTGAACCAACAGATCATCGCATCGAACTCCTGCGTGGTGCAAGGCGCCTCGCCGATCTTGGCCAACATGCCCCCGCGGCTAATGTCGATTTCATCACCCACGGTGATGGAGTAGCTGAGCTGCGGGATCGACTCCGCTTGCGGACCCTCGTAAGTATGGATGCCGGTGATCGTTGTCTCGATGCCGGCAGGATACGCGGTCACGCGATCGCCGACTTTGAAAGTGCCGCTGGCCATG
>JAXMIV010000093.1:0-4883 GCA_034377045.1 Prosthecobacter sp.
GGAGGAAAAAGAACTGCCTGTCAAGGATCGCAGCCGTGAAGCTACGCGTGCTCCGGATGCTCCCGGGGAACGCCCAAAAACCGCTGAACGAGACGGCGAGAAGCCGCGCACGGGTGAACGTGACGGCATGCGCAAAAAGCCCGTTGAAGGCGAGCGTGATGGTGAGGTGAAGAAAACCGGACCGCGTGATGGAGAGGGCGACAAAAAGCCTGGTCCTCGCGACGGTGAGGTGAGAAAGACTGCTTCGCGTGAAGGCGAGAATGGCAAAAAGCCCGGACCACGTGATGGTGAAATCAAGAAAACGGGTGCCCGCGATGGCGAAGGTACCCGCACTGGACCCAAGGATGGCGAGAAACAGAAAACCGTCGAACGTGACGGCGACCGCCCGGCGAAAACGGCAGAAAAGTCAGCGACGGGCGAGTCCATCGTGCTTCGCGTCGTCAAAGGCGGCGAGGCCGTGAGAGTGGGCGAAGAGGAAATCCCAATGAACGGGCTGCGTGGTTATCTGCAGAAGTTCCTGCCCCAACATCGCGGCGCCAAGGTGACCGTAACGGGTGATCCTGACGTTTCCTACAAGTCTCTGACCGGCACGGTCGACGCCGTGAGAGACAACGGCCATAAGCACGTCGGGATTGCCGCGCCCTGATCCGAGCGTCACTTCGGGCGGACGGTACAGAGCGCATCAAGGGCTCTGCGCTTCCGTCTGTTTGCGCGCTAATCGCGAACCCGTATTCCCCCAGCCAAGTCATGCGCCTTGCCCTCCTGTTTTTTATCCTTATCTCCACCTCCGTTCAAGCGGCCTCGCCTGGAGCGGTGAGAGAGGCCCTGGGCCGCGCCGTGAGGTTCTATCACAAAAACGCCGCCAGCCACGGAGGTTATGTGTACCGTTACAGTGCGGACTTCAAACTGCGTGAAGCGGAGGGCATTCCGGCGCCTGATACCATTTGGATCCAACCACCTGGCACACCCGCGGTGGGCATGGCCTTCCTCGATGCCTATGAGACGACCGGTGATCAAAGTTGCCTCAAGGCCGCCATCGACGCCGCCCATGCGGTTAGCCGCACGCAACTCACCTCCGGTGGTTGGGATTACTCCGGCCACTTTGATCCCGGTGACCGCGTGCAGTACCTGTATCGTCGTGACGCCGAAGGGAAGTTGATCGAGCGCAAAAAATTCCCGCAGGGCGAGGCTGGCTGGCACATCTGGCGCCAGCATGAAAACAAAGGCAACTACTCCACCGTGGATGATGACGTGACGCAAAGCGCCATCCGCCTGCTGGTGCGGGTGGATCATGCGCTGGGCGGCAAGGACGGAGAGATCCATGAGGCCGCGGACTATGCGCTCGATGCCATCATGAACGCGCAGTATCCCGCCGGCGCTTGGTCCGCCAATTTTGACACCTGGCCCACAGCGACACCTCCTGCTGACAAGTATCCGATCAAGCCCGGCAACTACCCCGCTGACTGGCCGCGCAAATGGCCGAAGAACTTCACCGGCTGTTATGTGCTCAATGACAACACGCATGCCACGCTCATGTCCACCCTGCTCTTGGCCTGGCAGCTCCGCAAAGATGAGCGTTGCCTGGCGGCTGTGAAACGCGCGGGCGATTTTCTTTTGACCGCGCAGATGCCCGATCCGCAGCCCGCTTGGGGTCAGCAATACAACGCTGACATGCAACCCGTGTGGAGCCGTGCCTTTGAGCCAAGCTCCATCAGCGGCCGCGAATCCCAAGCCGCCATGTGGGCGCTGCTCAAACTCACCGCCGCCACCGGCGAGCAAAAATACCTCGCCGCTGTTCCGCGCGCCGTGAATTATCTGCGCAAGTCCCTGCTGCCCAAAAACCAAGTCGCGAGGTTCTATGAACTGCAAACGAACAAACCTTTGTACTTCACCCGGGGCGCGGGTGGAAAAGGCTTTGAGCTTACCTATGACGACGACAAGACATCGTCGAACTACGGTTGGAAATGGGACAGCGAGCTGGATGCCATCGAGGCCGTTGGCCGAAAGGTCGCGAAGGGCGAACCGGTCGTTTTCCCACGTACGGAAAAAGAGCGCTGGTCGTCACCGCCCACGGACCAGGACATCACGACCATTCTCGCTGAATTGAAAGCTGACGGCTCGTGGACCGAGGCCAAGGATGAACGCGGCATCATGCGCGATGCGGAAGGCAAAAAGACCTCACCGAAAGGCGGCGTGATTTACAGTGATACCTTCGTGCAAAATGTCCGCACCCTGAGCTCATGGCTGAAGCTGAATGGAGGCAAGCCATGAAAAGAGCGGTCATCTTCATCGGCCTAACCATTGGGATTGCTCAGGCGGCGGAAGATGAACCCAACCCCACGCCCTGGTCTTACCAGCGGCTCCAGCGGCCCGCCATTCCGCAAGTCAAGGATGCCGCCTGGCCGCGCGATGACCTGGATCGGTTCATCCTCGCGCGCCTTGAGAAGGATAGCCTGCATCCCATCGGCGATGCCACGCGTGCGGTGCTGATTCGGCGGGCGTCCTTCGACCTGCGCGGTCTGCCGCCATCCCAGGAAGAAATCGACAAGTTTGTGCGTGATCCATCTTCGGACGACCAGGCTTTTGCGAAGCTCATCGATGATTTCCTGCAAAGCCCCCGCTTTGGCGAACGCTGGGCTCGCCATTGGCTGGATGTGGTGCGCTATGCTGACAGCGTGGGCCGCGTTTGGAACGCGCCTTTCCTTTATGCCTGGCGCTATCGCGACTGGGTCATCGACTCCTTCAATGGCGACAAGCCCTACAACCGGTTTATCGCGGAGCAGATCGCCGGCGATTTGCTGCCGGCAAAGACCGTGGCGCAACGCCGCGATCAAATCGTTGGCACCGGCATGCTGGCGCTCGGCAGCCTGAATCTACAGGAGGGCAGTTATGAGCAGTTCGTTCTGGATCAGGTGGATGATCAGATCGATGTCACCTCACGCGCCTTTCTGGGTCTAACGTTAAGTTGTGCGCGCTGCCACGATCACAAGACGGAGCCGATCAGCCAAAAGGACTACTATGCGCTGGCCGGCATCTTTTACAGCAGCCGCACCCTGCCCGGACAGGCGAACCGCAGCGACATGGCAGGCTCCGGTTATGTCGATCCGGAGATGCTGGTGGATTTGCCGGCGAAACTTGGTGAGCCGGTCGGCGCGCCGACCAAACTGCCCGCAGGCGTTCATTCCATGGATGACATTCGCGCTTTGGGAAATCCCAAGCAAACGCCACGCTACGACACCGATCCGCACTTTTGCATGGGCGTGATCGATGGTGATGCCAAGGACTGCGAACTGGCGGTGGGTGGTGATCCCTTTGAGCGCGAGGCGGCTCCGCAACGAGGCAAATTGGGAATGCCCGGCCTGCCGCCGCTGCCCGCTATTCCACCGCAGGCCTCAGGCCGCATGGAACTGGCACAGTGGATCACCTCTCCCACGCATCCGCTCACTTCACGGGTCATGGCCAACCGAGTCTGGCAGCATTTGTTTGGCGAGGGCATCGTGCGCACAGTGGATGATTTCGGCATCACCGGCGCCGATCCCACCCATCCGGAGTTGTTGGACTACCTCGCCATTCGTTTCGTCGAAGGCGGCTGGTCGGTGAAGAATCTCATTCGCACCATGATGCTGAGCCGCACCTATCGCATCGCATCTTCCACGGGAACGGCCACCGATCCCAATCATCCGGACGCCGGCAACAAACTTCATTGGCGGATGAATGCCCGCCGCCTGGAGATCGAACCCATGCGGGACACGCTGCTGCATCTCGCAGGCAGGCTAAACCTGGAACGTCCGGAAGGCATCCAAGTCGTCGGAACCGGTGGCAAAGGCAAGCATGGCCTAACCAGAGGCTTGCTTGGTGTGGAGGATGCGTATCGCACCATCTACCTGCCCGTGGTTCGTGACATGGTGCCAGATCTTTACAGCACCTTCGACTTCCCCGGACCCACTCAGATCAAAGGCCAACGCGACATCACCACCGCTGCTCCGCAGTCGCTCTTCTTCATGAATAGCGAGTTCATTGGCGACACTGCCAGTGAAATTGCCGCGGTCTTGCTTGAAGCCAAAGACAACAACAAGGAACGCCTCACCCTCGCCTATCAAGAGCTTCTCGGCCGGCAGCCATCCACTGAAGAGGCAAGCGAAGCAACCTCCCTGCTCGAAGGCCTGGCGGCTGGCGAAGCTTTGCAACGCTGGAGCACTCTCGTGCAGGCGATTCTCGGCACTGCGGAATTCCGTTATGTTTTTTGATGGTTATGAACACCTTTTCTCGCCGCAACCTGCTCCAATCCACCAGCGCTGGATTTGGCTGGCTGGCCTTTAATGCGCTGCATCAGCAATGGGCAAGTGCCGCCGCGCCGCCAAAAACGATTAATCCCCTCGCTCCGAAGCCACCGCATTTTGCCGCGAAGGCGAAGCGCGTGATCTTCATGTTCATGCAGGGTGGTCCCAGCCATTTGGATACCTTTGACTGGAAACCGGAACTGGCGAAAGCAGAGGAGCAGAAGATTCAAAAGTACATGGGCTCGGCCTTCAAGTTTTCACCACGCGGCAAGAGCGGGCTCATGATTTCCGACGCGTTTCCGGAATTGGCCAAACATGCGGACGATCTCTGCCTGCTCAACGGCATGCGCACGAACACCAACGCCCATCAAATGGCGACCGTGGCGCTGCACATTGGCAGCGAAACCTTTGTCCGTCCCTCCATGGGCGCCTGGATCGTTTACGGCCTGGGGACGGAAGCCGAAGACCTGCCCGGTTTTGTCACCATCAACCCCGTGGCAGATACCGGTGGCGCGATGAACTACGGCTCCGCTTTTCTGCCCGCCACCTACCAGGGCACCCGCCTTTCCTCGGGCAGTGGAGGCGTGGCGGATCTCCGGAACA
>JAXMIV010000094.1:0-8543 GCA_034377045.1 Prosthecobacter sp.
GACGACATGGCCGACCCGAAGAGCCAAGATCCCATCGCCCGCGAATCCACCCGGCTGTGGTGCGCGGCAGTCATGGGACCGCAAACGACTCTGGATCCACAGCAGATGGTCGAGTGGACGCCTAACAGCACCTATGGCGGGCATGCCTTCGGTTTCGCGGCTGATCCGAAGACGAAGACTTCGCAATTTGCCAATTTCCTGGCAGGCCGCGATTCCGTGAAGGAGTGGATCGCCGAGTATTCGCCCTATGCACTGGTCACCTCCGATGATCCGCCGGTTTACATGACCTTTGGCGCGCCACCGGCCCTCGGGCAGCCGCAGAAGGACCCGACGCACACCGCCAATTTTGGCGTGAAGCTGCAGGAGAAGCTGGAAAGCGTGAAGGTGCCCTCTGAACTGGTTTATCCCGGCGCACCCAACGTCAAGCATGCGCAGCCGACGGATTACCTGATCGACAAGCTGAAAGCGCCGTCCGCGCGATAGGCCGCCGGGATCCTTTCCGCCGGGCCAAGTCCGATTCTTCACAAAACATGTCCGAGCCAGCAAGGTGGGAGTTGCGTTGTAGTTAAGTCTCCAACCTTCTCCCACCATGAAAATGTTTTGCGCGGTCGCTTCGTTGGCCGGTCTTGCCCTGGCGCTGCATGCCCAGGAACCCCAGACCCTTACCCTATTTGACGGCAACACCCTTGGCCATTGGTCCGGGAATCCAGAACGCTGGCGAGTGGAGGATGGCGCCATCACGGGAGAGATTGCGGACGGGCAGGCTCTCAATCGCAATGAATGGATCTTTTGGGACGGCGAGGTGAATGATTTTGAGCTGACGGTGGAGTTTCGGCTCAGCGGCGGACCGAGGGCGAACTCGGGCATTCAATACCGCTGCCAGCAGCATGCGGACGGCCATGCTTCAGGTTACCAGGCGGATCTCGATGATGGCGCGGTGTGGCTGGGACGCATCTATGATGAGCACGGCCGCGCTCTGTTGGTGGAACGGGGCGCGCGCGTATCGATTGCGCCCGACGGCCGCCGCTGGACGGATGTGTTCGCGCCGCCGAAGAGTTTTGTTTCTCTGTTTAGGAGGGGCGAATGGAACACCTACCGCATCACGGCCACGGCTTCGCATGTGGAGGTGCGAGTGAATGATGTGCTGTGCAGCGTGCTGGACGATCATGAGGCGCAAGCGGCGGAGTTTGGCGGAAAGATCGCTTTTCAACTCCACAGTGGGCCGGGGCCTGCGAAGATTCAATTCCGCCATATCAAGCTGGTTCATCTGGGCAAAACGGAGATGCCGGCGCATGCGGAAATCAAACCTGCGCCAAAGCCTGCCGAGACCCCCGGCATTTCGCCGCCGCTGAATCTCGGTTTTGAATCAGGCACGCTCGAGGGGTGGAAGGTCGAAGGCAACGCGTGGGACAAACAACCGGTGGAGGGCGATACGGTGGCGACGCGCAAGCGCGGCAACAGCCAGCATGCGGGCAAGTTTTGGCTCGGTGGTTATGAACGCGTGGGCGACAAGGGCACCGGGACGCTGACTTCACCTGCCTTTAAGGTGACTCATCCTTGGGCCAGTTTCCTGATCGGCGGCGGTGATGATCCGAAGCAGACGCGGGTGGAGATTGTCGACGACGCCACGGGCAGGGTGATTCAGACAGCGACCGGCAAGAAGCAAGAGAACATGAGCCGCGTGTCCGTGCAACTGGACAGTTTGTTAGGCAAGCGCATCTTCATCCGTGTGGTGGACGCAGGCGCTGGCGGCTGGGGGCACGTTAACTTTGACGACTTCGTGTTTCATGAGAAAGCACCGAATGCGGTACCTGCAACGGCGATGGTGAAAACGGGAGGTGATCGGGCAACCCGTGCGGAAGAAAGCGCGGCGCTCTGGCACCTGCTGCCGAATCCTGCGAAGCCCACGGCCGTGGCCAATGCCGAAGCGCAGAAGCTGGTGGCGGGAATGAAGGTGCAGAAGGGCTTTCAGGCGGAACTGATCGTCGCCGAACCGGATGTGAAACAACCGATCGCCTTCTGTTTCGACGAACGCGGGCGGCTTTGGGTGGCGGAGGCCTTCAGCTACCCGGCCAAGCAGCCGGCGGGGCAAGGACGCGACCGCATCAGCATCTTTGAAGACAAGGACGGAGACGGCAGCTTTGAATCTCACAAGGTTTTCATCGAAGGATTGAATCTGGTCAGCGGCCTGGAGATTGGTTTCGGCGGCATATGGGTTGGGGCGGCGCCTGAGCTGCTCTTCATTCCACGTGACGCGGAGGATCGTCCGGGCAAGCCGCAGGTACTTCTGGATGGCTGGGGCTATCAGGACACGCATGAAACGCTGAACAGCTTTACGTGGGGGCCCGACGGCTGGCTGTATGGTAATCAGGGTGTGTTCACGAAGTCGCTGATTGGCAAACCGGGCACGCCGGAGGAGCAGCGAATCAGCCTCAATTCAGGTGTGTGGCGCTATCACCCGGTGCGGCATGAGTTTGAAATCTTTGCCTCTGGCGGCAGCAACCAATGGGGGCTGGACTTTAACAGCAACGGTCATCTGTTCATGACGCATTGCCGCAGCTTTTGGGGAAGGGGCGGCACGACGCAAGTCATTCGCAACGGCCAGTTTTGGAATCAGGGAAACTCGCAGTATGCGCCGTTCATTTCCGCGACGGCGCCAGCCTTTGCGCAGGAGTTGCAAAACTACCTGCCCGCTTCGGCGCGTTATGACAGCGGTGAAGGCGGCGCCGGCAAACCGGGTACGACGGCGGTGTATGGCGGTCACTCGCACGTGGGCACGATGATCTATCTCGGAGACAACTGGCCCGATATCTACCGCGATCATTTGTTCACGCACAACCTGCACGGCCACCAGATGAATCATCAGCATAATGTGCGCTCCGGTTCGGGTTACGAGACTCTGCACGCCGGCTATGATCTGCTGTTTTGCGCTGATGAACATTACATTCCGGTGGATCTGCAAACGGGTCCGGACGGCGCGGTGTATGTGATCGATTGGTGCGATACCCAGCATTGCCACAACCCGGCGGAGGAGAAGTGGGACCGCAGCAACGGCCGCATCTACCGCCTCTCGTGGGCTGAGACGTATAAGCCGGCGAAAGTTGATCTCGGTGCGAAGTCAGCCCTCGAACTCGCGCAGTTGCAGACGCACCGCAACGATTGGCAGGCACGCATGGCGCGGCGGCTGTTGCAGGAGCGTGCCGCAATGAAGGAAATTGATGACAAAGCCGTGTCACTGCTGAAGCAACAGGCTGGCGGCAAGGATGTGCCGCAAGTGCTGCGCGCTATGTGGACCCTGCATGCGCTTGACAGCGACACTGCTGAAGCGCTTCGGAACGAAAACGACATCGTCCGCGCCTGGGCGGTACAACTTGCCACCGAGCAGGTGGGCAAGGTGAGAATCAGTGCCGAAACATTGCTGCAACTTGCCAAGGACGATGCTTCGTCCACGGTGCGTCTCGCCCTCGCCGCAGCATTGCCGATGCTTGATGCGGCTACGACGTGGGACATCGCCAGCGCACTCGCCATGCATGGCGAGGATAAAGATGATCGTTTTCTGCCGAAGATGATTTGGTTTGGCCTGGCGCGTGTGATCGCCGGCGACTTTGGCCGTGGGCTGGATCTGGCAGACAAGACCGCACTGCCGAGCCTGGCGGATTCGATCCGCTGGTATGCGGCGACTTCGCCTGAGGGACGGGAGTTGCTGGTGGCCCGGCTGCTCGACAAGCCACAGGAAGCAGCGGCGCGGGAGGTGCGGCTGCTGGCGTTCGGCCTCAAGGATGAAGCCAAGGCGCCGATGCCCAAGAGGTGGCCCGAGGTGCAGGCCAAAGTCACCGAAGCAAACGCTACCCTGGATCAATTGGCGGTGTTGTTTGGAGATCAGGCGGTGCTGACGAAGATGCGCGGCATCCTGGCGAATGAAGGGCAGCCGCTGCCCGAACGGCAGCGGGCGTTTGATCTGCTGAAGCGCAGTGGTGATGCAATGGCGACACCGATCTTTGCGCGGCTGCTCGATCATGAAGCGTTCCGCTCCGCCGTGATTCCGCTGCTGGCGCGCTCCAACGAACCTGGCACAGCGAAGGCTCTGCTGGCGTACTTTGAAAAGTTAAACGCCGCCGATCGCAGCGCGGCATTGAATACTCTGACGAGCCGAGCGGTGCTGGCGCTGCCACTGCTGCACGCTGTGCAGTCCACCGAGTTTGACAAGAAGCATCTCAGCGCCCTGCAGGTGCGGCAGATGCGCAACCTGCATGATGCGGAAGTGGACCGTTTGCTCGATCAAACCTGGGGCAAGATCAACGAGTCATCGGAGGCGGCGAAGGCGAGCATCGAGCGGCTGAGGAAGGCGTATCAAACAGCGCCTTTGTGGGCCTTCGACGCGCGCGCAGGCCATGAGACTTTCAAACAGATCTGCGCCGTGTGCCACCCGCTCAATGGCGTCGGCGGCAAACTGGGGCCGGATCTGGCGGGCTCGTGGCGCAACGGTCTTGATTACTTTCTGGAAAACATCATCGACCCGAATGCGGTGGTCGGGGACAATTTCCAACTGCACATCATCACCCGCAAGGATGGCGGAGTGCTCTCGGGCGTGATCGAGCAGGAGACCGATACGGCCATCACGCTGCGGACGGTGACCGAGTCCGCGATCATCGCGAAAGCGGATCTGAAGGATCGGCAGAAACTGCCGCAGTCCATCATGCCACCGGGCGTCCTGGAAGCTCTGCCAGAGAGGAAGGCGATTGAGCTGCTGAAGTTTTTGGTGAGCAAGCAGGAGTGAGGCGCGGCCTAACTCCAGGGATTGATGATTGGAACACCAGAGGCAACGAAATCGCTTGTATTTCGGGTCACTAGACTTGCCGCGCGAGAAAGGCAGATCGCAGCAATTTGCGAGTCCACAGCCGGCATTGGGAGCCCTGACATCACAAGCCTGGCGCAGAGTCTGCCCCACTCAAAACTCGCCACCTGATCAAATGCGATGATCCGGTTATGGAATCGAATCATCAGATCAAAATGAAACCATGCCTCCAAGTTGCTGCGTTTTGGACCTTGGGGCAGTCGCTCAATCCCCTTGAGGAGTTCTCCCAAGGTCAGGGTTGTGATCAAAAGATCTTCCTCCTTCTGCGCCTTCAACCACGCGAGAACACCCGAATTAGGTACCGTTTTGACAAACTCCGAAACGACGCATGTGTCCAACACGAACATGGTCAATGCTCCTCGCCCGATCGTTCATGACTACGGTCTCGATCGATCACCAAGCCTGAGTTTCGCAAGGGCGAACTCCAAAAAAAATCAACCAGAGATTGAGAACCAGCGATCTCCGACGCTTGAATGGCCGGTGGCATGATTTGTGCGACCTCTTTGTCACCGTCTAAAACGATCAATGACTCTCCCTTTGAGACACGAGCCAACGCAGCACGAATGTCTTGTTCGAGGACGGGAAGGGCAATTGCACTCACAAACTCAAAATACCTCGTTCCCCCCCGTGGTCAATGGCGGTCGTTGCTTTGCGAGCCGCCTACACCACCACGAGGACAATGGCGCTCATCATCATCAGGGCGCCGAAGAGGCGGAAGCGGAGGACGCGGGGACCGAGGTGCTGCTCGGCATTCATGAACCAGTGACCAATGAGCCAGACGAGGCCGACGCTGAGGAGGCCGCGGGCGGCGTAAACAATGTTGGTGGCGGTGGCATGACCATACGCGGCAATGGTGCTGATGAAGACGATGCTCTGGGCGCCAAGCAGGATGGTACCAGCCACCAGCCACGGCCAGGCCGCACGCGGAATGGCGCGCAGGGGGGCGCGGAACAAGGGAATCAAGGCCAGTGAGAACACGGCATTGATCCAAAAAATGCAGGGCAGCAAATGGCCCACGCCCCAGGCCGGTCCCCAGCGCTGCACGAGGACATCGAACATGGCGAAACACACGGCGCCGATGCCGCCGGCGATCATGGTCACGCCAAGATTGCGCGGCGGTTTGCCAACCTCCTTGCGATTCAACATGGTGACGCCAAGGACGCTGAGAATCGCGGCCAGCCAGAGCTTCAGGCTGACGACATCACCCGTGATCCACGGTGTGAAAAAGGCGACCAGAATGACTTTGAGTCCGAAGACCGGCACGGCCACGGAGACATCGCCACGCTCGAGGGCGAGAAATTGGGCGATCTGGCCCCCGAAGAGGCAGAGAGCGATGACGGCGGGCTGCCAAAGGTTCCCGATTTCCACAGGCTGCCCGCCGAGGAGCCACAGCAGGGAAAACGAAGCTCCGACAATCATGTTCACCATGAAGGTGGTGCGCCAGAGGCCGACACCGAGATCGCTGGAACGTTTCAGAAGCAGGGCGCTGAAGACATAGACCAACGCGGCAATCAAGGGATAAACGACCGTGGCGGTGGCTGGCTGCATGGGGACCCTGCCTGTAACACCGCTGGAGAAAGAGGCAAGCGCGACACTTGCCCAGCTCGCGCCGCAGGTGTCCGTTGAGCGATGAAACGTCTGGTGATGGCGGTCACATTCTCAATGCTGGGCCTGGCAACCGCCGGGGAGCCATGGGTCTACCTCGACAACGGGCAGGTACGGCTGGGCGTGAACCTGGCGGCTGGGGCCTGCGTGGGATGGTTTTCGGCATCGGGATCGACGGACAATGTGCTGAATGCTTATGATGCGGGGCGGTACGTGCAGCAGTCCTACTACGGCGATGCGGATGGCAGTGATTGGAACGGCAAACCGTGGCGGTACAATCCGGTGCAAGGCGGAAGCTGGCGCAATGAACCGTCCGTGGTACTGGAGTCAAAGGTAGAGAAGGAAAGCCTGTACGCCAAAATTCGCCCGCGGCACTGGGCCACGGGCCAGCTTCTCGACGAGGTGATGATGGAGGAGTGGTTGAGACTGGATGGTGCACGGGCACGATTGAAGTTTCGCATGACCTATACCGGGGCGAAGGCGCACACGCCACGGCACCAGGAGCTTCCGGCATTGTTTGTTAGGTCGTCACTTGATACCCTGGTGTTTGTCGATGCGGAAAAGAAACTCACGCGTGGGCAGCCAGGCTTTCCCAATGAGTATGTGAAACTTGGCGAGCCCTGGGCAGCCTGGGTGGATGGCAGTGGCCGGGGTGTGGGGATCTGGTGCCCGCATGCGCAGGAGGCGACGTGTTACCGAGTGCGCAACGGTGATAAGGGCGACTGTAGCTACCTGGCGCCGCTGCAAACGTTCGCGCTCCAACCCGGCCTGGTCTTTGAGTATGAGGCGGTGTTGATGATCGGAAGTGTGGAGGAGATGCGTGACGCCTTTCGACGCCTCGCGGTTCAGCCCCGTGGCTCCGGCAGCAAGGTCTCTTCCTGCAAGTAAGTCCGGCCCTTGTAGAACATGGCGACGAAGACAAACAGGACGGCGGTAACGGCCATGCACTTCACGAAGAACCAGTAGTAGGCCGGGCCATTGAGCGTGCTGGCCAGTCCCGTCTTCTCGATGGATGCATTCACTAAAGCCGTGAAAACGTTGCCCAAAAACACGCTGGCGTAGAAGACGGCCATGATGAAAGACTTCAACCGGGCGGGAGCCTGGGTATAACTAAACTCCAGCGCGGTGATCGAAACCATGATTTCGGCACCCGTGATCAAAAGATAGGCGAACACCTGCCACCAGATAGTGGGCCGTTCCCCCGCGGCGATCCAAGTTTCCACCAAAGCAGGAATCACAAAAGACACGGCGGCGAGGCCAAAGCCGGCGCAGATCTTGCGCAGCGGAGTGAGCGTGACGAAGCGCCCTACAACGGGATACACGCCGAGGGAAAAAAACGGAATCAAGATCAGGACAAGCAGGGGATTGACGGCCTGAATCTGATCCGGCAGCACGGCGATGCCGAAGAGATGCAGATCCATGTCAGTCGCCTGGGTGACCCAACGGGACGCGGTCTGGTCAAAGAGGCTCCAGAACATGGCGATGAAGACATAGATCATCACCAGACCGGCGATGGAACGCAGAACGTCGGGCCGAGTAAGTTCCCGCCAGAACACGCGCGGCTGCGGCGGAATATGGGCAAACTTTCTCCTGCCCATCCAGAAAACCATGGTGGCGACGAACATCAGGGCACCAGGCACGCCAAAGGCAACGTGCGGCCCATAATGCTTCATGAGCCAGGGAGTGAGGAGGGTGGCAAAGACGGAGCCAAAATTGATGGAGAAGTAGAACCAGTTGTAGATGCGCGGCAGAAGATGCGCATTGCTTTTGCCAAACTGATCCCCCACGTGGGAAGCCACGCAGGGCTTGATCCCTCCCGCGCCGAGGGCCACGCAGGTGAGGCCACAGGCCAGGCCGATTCGGGTGTGATCCAAGGCCAGGATGAGGTGCCCGACGCAGTAGAGCAGCGACAAGCTGATGATCGTCCGGTATTTCCCCAGCCAGAGATCGGCGATGAGACCGCCGGCAAGCGGCGTGAGATAAACCGCGCCCATGTAGATGTGCATCCACTTGGCGGCCTCAGGATCGCTCATGACGTCTTTAGCCCCGTCATGAGTCACCAGCGCCTGGGTCATGAAGATCA
>JAXMIV010000095.1:0-6913 GCA_034377045.1 Prosthecobacter sp.
GTCGTCTTTGTAGTAGGGCACGAACGGCGCTTCCCCAACCGCCCCCTCCGCGAAGATCCTCACGACCTGCCGGGTGGCAGAAGAGCCGTGAGCAATGCGAAAGGGCGTAGTTAAAGTGAGCGTCTGGAGCCGGACTTCGAGCATGGTTTGAATCTGCTTATGGAGGCACCGATAAACAGGATTCGCACAAAAATCCTGTGATTCCTGCCGCAATCCCGGCGAATCTGGCTAAACTGCCTGCCCCCTCGATGCCACGCCCCTATTCCTCTCACCGCCCCGCCGCTCCCAAACCCCCGCCTCCGGGAAGTGAGGACTGGGCCCGGCCATGGGCGCAGTTGAAGTACTATTCCTATCACCCGGCCATTTTCCCAAACATGGTCGGCGCGGTGTCTTCGGATGCGGGCGCGGGCGATCTGGTCAATGTCTATGACAAGGAAGGCCGCCGCTTTGGCGCGGGGTATTTCAATCCCAAGGCGCGCGTGCCGCTGCGCGTGCTCTATCATGGCGAAGCCGACTTTGGTGAGGCTGATCTCGATGCTCTTCTCCTCCGCGCCATCCGCCTGCGCCGTGAAACGCTGAAGCTGGACGCCGACACCGAAGCCTACCGGGTCATCCATTCGGATGGTGATGGCCTCAGCGGTCTGATCGTGGACCGCTACTTCGACACGCTCTCCATTGATGTCACCACCCTGGGCGCGTGGCGGCGGTTGCGGCGCTGGCTGCCGATGTTGCATCAAGAGTTAGGCACGATGCATCAAGTGATCCATGTCGATCCGGAAATCGGTCTCATGGAGAGCATGCGCATCGCCGATGTTCCTGAAGCCGGCGAACCCGGTCCGCGCAATGCCCGCGTCCGCGAGCACGGCATCCGTTACCTGGTGAACTTCGAAGAAGGCCACAAAACGGGTTTCTTTTGCGATCAGCGCGACAACCGCGCCCGGCTGGGCAAAATGGCGCGCGGCCGCGTGCTCGATCTCTGCACCTACACCGGCGGTTTTGCCCTCGCGGCGCGGGTGCTGGCGGGCTGCGAAGACGTCACCGGTGTGGACCTGGATGAAAAGGCCATCGCGCAGGCGACGAAGAACGCCAACCTCAACCAGACCCGCATCAACTTTACCCATGGCGATGCCTTCACCTGGTCACGCCAGATGATCAAAAACGGCGAACTGTGGGACACGGTGGTGCTCGATCCACCCAAACTCATCCATCATCGCGATTCCCAGGAGGAGGGCATCTTCAAATACCGCGACCTGAATGGTCTGGCGCTGCAATTGGTTAGGCGCGGCGGATTATTCGTCACCTGTTCGTGCTCAGGCTTGATGGGTACGGATGAATTTGAGGAACTCGTCATCGGCTCCGCTCACCGCCAGGGGCGCAAGTTGCAAATCCTCGATCGCACCGGCCCCGGCCTCGATCATCCGGTGATGTCAAATTGCCCCGAAAGCCGATATTTGAAAGTGGTCTGGGCCATCGTCGTATAAAGCTCACCCATGAGCGCAAAGATACTCAAAGACAAACTCATCAAGGGCCAGACCGTTTATGGCACCCTGATTCAGCATACGGTGACGGCGTCGATCGTTGACTTCATTCCCGAGGGGGCGCTGGATTTCGTCATCGTCACCGCCGAGCACAACGCCCTGGACTTGGCGGAGTTTCTGCCGCTGCGTTATGCGCTTGCGGCCAAGGGCATCGCCTGCCTGGCGCGCACCCACAGCCGCGAACCTGACGATGTCGCCAAGGTGTGCGATTCGTTCGATGGCGTGGTCGTGCCGTATGTGGAAAACGTCGAGCATGCCAAGCGTCTTGCCGCCGCCGCTGTGTACCGCCCGCTGAAGGGCGTGGCGCTGGAACGCGTGATTACCGAAGGCCAATGGCCGAGCGAAAAGACTCGCCGCTACGTCACTGAGGAAAAGTGCGCCGACACCCTTTTCATTCCGATGATTGAGTCCGTCGAAGGCGTGAAAAACCTCGATGCCATTTGTTCCATCCCCGGCGTCCATGCAGTGTTCATCGGTCCCAATGACCTAACCACCAACATGGGCATTCCGAATGAGTACGATCACCCGGATTTGATCGCGATGATCCAGCGCATCATCGATGTGGCCGACCAAAAGCACGTCGCCGCCGGATGCTGGTTCGGCAAACCGGAACAGGCGCTGCGCACCATCCGCCAGGGGGCGCGTTTTGTGGTGTACTCGAATGACGGCGTGCTATTGAAGGAGGCGATAAACACGTCCTTCACACCGTTGCGCAAAGGCTAGGCGCAAAGTGGTCCGCACAACCGGAGCGGAGCGCAGATCGCCTGCCAAAGGCAGCCCGAAGGGCGAGAGGAGCGAGGCAATCCTCTGTGCGGGAATCAGGGGCTCCCTGACAACTCACCACTCCAAACGCCTCCATGCTTCTTGTTAGAACATCGCCCACGCAAACATTCCGCATAGAGGACTATGCGGACCACTCTAAAACACCTCACTTGCTCGGCTCCTTCATCGGCACCACCGTCGCCTTGCCCGTGCCCTGGCTCTGCCACCAGGCCTCGATGGAGGGGATGTCGAACAGGCGAAACCGGCGTGCGACACGCTTTTCAAAACTGGTCTGCGCCTGCTTGGCCACATCCAGCGAAGGATCTTCCTTAATGGCCTTCAGCAGCGCTTCATCGGTCCCCGGCGCCGTGCTGGCGCGCAGCAGGTAGGCGCAGCGCAGGCGCGCTTCCCACGGTTGTTTGGAGTCGCGCAAAACGCCCTGCAACTGCGCCGGGCTCAGGTCGGCTTCCGCGCGCGCCGCGCTGTCTTTAAACAGCTCCTGCACCGGCAAAGTGTACCCCGGATCGATGCTGACGCTGATCTCATAGTAGGCCTGCACGCGTTTGAATTCTGCCTGGGCGGCATGGAAGAGATCCTTCATCGCCGGGTCCATGAGGCTGTCCACGATCCTCTGCAAAGCTTCCCGGCTGCCGGTGGCGATCGCGGTGTCGGCATAGCCAGACAATCGGTTGCGTTCCTTCAGCAAAATCAGCTCACTGGTGGAGGGAGAGACGGAGGGCATCAACGCCGCCATCTGGCCGCTGCTGGCATCGGTCTGGCGTGGCGCGTCCGTTTTCGGCATGAAGGAGGATTGCTGGATCACCAGGGCCATGCGGTCCGCCATTTCCTGCAGACGTCCCTGCGTGCGGTCCCGCTCTTCGCGCTGGGCGTCCAGTTGCTTCTGCAATTCCAGGATCTTCGCATTCGACCGCTCCAGGCTGGCCTCCATGGCTGAGGTATCAATGACCGGCGGTGGTGTGGCCGGCACAGGCGCGCGCGCGGCCAGTTCCAAGGCGGTTTGCTTCTGATAGATCCACACTCCCATCCCGATCGTTCCAAGCATCATCACAGCGAGCAGCCCAAACGCCCCCAGAAACAAACCACGGCTGACCCGAGACTGCGACGCATTCGCCGCCTTGGCGGCCTCAGCCTTGCGCGCTGCTGCTCTCGGTGGTGGCGCCGCCTTGGGCGGCACTTCAGCGGCATCTGCCTTGTCTTTAAGCAAGGACGCCCTCGCGCTAGCCTTCGGTGTCCCCTCCTCCGCCTTGGCGGGAGGATTGGCCTCCGGAGGTGGAGTCGTGGCGGCAAAAAGATCGGGGGAATCGCTCATGCGTTCCCCTATGAAAGCCCATCGCGCCGAAAAATCCACCAGTGGATGCCTTGTCGTGCCGTCCGACTGGCGCTACACTGCGTTTCCTTTCTAAATCGCATGATGAATGAGGCCGTGCTGCCAGCTACTTCGACTCCCTTTTGGTCTCCGGCCCGGGTCCGGCAGGCCGTGTGGGTGACGGCGGCCCTGGCGGTGATCGTGCTGATCGCGGTATGGCCGTACCAGCATTGGAACTTCACCAGCCGCTCCAGCCTGCTGGGGGGGATTATCCGGAAGGCCTGGGTGAAAGACTCGGAATGGTGGTACTGCCTCCTGGCTCCCCCCGTTGTCGCCTGGCTGATCTGGCGGATGCGCCGCCCACTGACAAGGCTGCCCCTGGCCGGCTCATGGCTGGGCGCGCCCGTCCTGGCGCTGGGGATGTTCTTTTTCTGGTTTGGTTACAAAGTGGACACAGCCTACCCGGGCTACGTGGCGGGCCAGTTGATCATGCTGGGCCTGATCCTCCTGCTCGGCGGGCGCGAATGGCTGCGCCGCCTGTTCTTTCCGTGGGCCTTCATGGTCTTCATGTGGCCCATGGTGCCGCTGGAAAATATGCTCACCGTGCCGCTCCGCGCCATCACCGCCCAGGCCTCCGCCAAAGTGATCAACCTCATCGGCATCGCCGTCGTGCGTGAAGGCACCGGCATCCACTCCGCTGCCGATGCCGCGCATGGCTTGGCTCAAGGCGCCCTTTTCCAGCTCGATGTCGAAAAACCCTGCAGTGGCATTCAGTCACTCTTTGCCCTCTTGATGATCAGCGCCTTGTACGGGCACTTGGCCCTGAAAGGCTGGTTGCCGCGGGCCCTGCTCTTTGCCAGCGCCATCCCCATGGCCATGCTTGGCAACCTCGTGCGCATGGTCATGCTTGCCATCGGCAGTCTTTGGTTCGGCACCAATGTCGCCGTGGGTCGCAATATCGATGGGCATCAGGAAATGAGCGCCTTCCATCTGCTGGCTGGCCTAACCGTATTTGTCGTCGCCCTCGGCGGCATGTTTGTTTTGGCGACGCTTCTGGAAAAATGGCATGCCCCGCGACGCAAGGACCGCAGCGCGTCGACTCCCACGTCCGCCAAAGCGCCGCCTTCGGCGCCCGCCCAACGAACCTGGCTGCACATCGCCGGCGTCCTCGTCATCATCACGGCAGGGCTGGTCATTTGCACCGCCACCGACACCTCCTATCGAGTCGGCCCACCGGGCATTCGCCTGGAGTTGCCGGCAATGTTTGGGGGCTTCGTCAGCAACGATCAGCCCATGACTTCCAGGGAACAATCCCTCCTCAATGAAGATGTGCGGATCGAGCGCCGCTTCTACACCTCCGCTCAGCGCGCCGTCCTCACCACCCTCGTGCTCAGCGGCGCTGAAAAGCGTTCCCTGCACCCGCCGGAAATCTGCCTGCCCAGCCAGGGATGGGTCATTGGCGCACAGACAACCTTGCCAGTCGATCTCGGTGGCGGCCGGCAGGCCAGCGCCACCCTGATCACTCTTCATCGGGATGCGCAAACGCCCGATGGCCGCCGCACGCGCATTCGCGCCCTCAACATTTACTGGTACCAGGGCTCCGACGACACCACCTGCGCTGGCTACGAGGAGCACATTTCCAGGACCTATCTCGACGCCATCTTCCGCAACGTGAACCACCGCTGGGCCCTGATCTCCTTTTTCACGCCCCTGAAGGAAGATCTGCCCGGCCAAATCGATCCCTATGCCGAACTCGGAGCTCTGGAAGATACCAAGGCCTTCATTCGTGAACTGATGCCCCAGGTACTGGCCGCCTCTACAGCCGCGCACTGAAGAATTAGTCGTCGCCACTTGGCATCCCTCGAATCGCGGGTGATCAGACAATCGGGCGTACCCATTTGCGGCGCTGAAAAAATACATTCACCCAAAGCGGACGATTTTCACTCGCCTCTGACGGTCAATTCTCGTAGCATCGACCCATTGGCGGCAGGTGCGCGCTTCTTGTCACGCATCCTGTCGGCGTATCCCCCTGGCATGAACACGCCCCTCTCCAAATTGCGTTGGTGGCCTCATGCGATTTTGCTCGCGCTGCTTTCGCTGGCCACAGTCGCCAAGGTTGCCACGGCGCATACCACTTCAGAGAACATCATCAACATCCCGCTCGGCCAGGAAGCCGAGTTCTTCATTCTTGCCGATGTCGTCGAAGAGCCGGCCGGCACAGCCTACTCATTGAAAGAGATCCTTGATCCCACGGTGGTCTCTGTGTCGCTCCCGCTCAATTTCAACCAAACGATCTGTGGCTCCTGGCGCATCAAGGGCAACAAGATTGGCGACACTCTCGTCATCTTCCACTGGAAGTACAAGGACGCCACCCATGACAAGGAGGAGGATGAAGTCGCTTCAGTGCATGTCATCGAACCCAATGGCAGCGCCGCGACCAGTCCCTTTCCTGCCACCGGCGGCGATCCGATCAACACCCGCAGCGGCGAGTATTTTGCGGAGGAAGCGACGGACCTTTCCCTTGGCGGCCCCATGCCTTTGGTCTTCGCCCGTTATCATTCTTCACTCATGACCGCGGAAGGTCTAACCGTAAGTGCTCTTGGACAAAACCGCTCGCACAACTTTGACTGGAATCTGACGGTCCAGGTGCCCGGCCTGCGTGTCCGTGTCGTCACGGATCGCGGACGGGCGCTTCACTTCGCCAGACGCGCCCCGGGTAAAGCATGGCTGCTCACCGGCCGCACCGATATTCCGTATCAGTTGGTGGATTCTGCCGGCGTTTTCCGACTGGCTGATCCCGTCTCCCAGCGCGCTTACACCTTCGACGGGACCGGCAAACTGATCACCATTGAGGACGGCCACGGCAACACCCATACGCTGACCTACCTCGGGTCGGCCTTGCAAAGCATCGCGGATGGGCTCGGCCGTACACTGAACTTCACTTATGCCAGCGGCAAACTCATCAAGGTGAGTGACCAAACCACCCGCGATGTTGATTTTGGTTATACGGGTTCGGTTCTGACCTCCGCAACAGACCCACTTGGTTATGTCACCAACTACGCCTACGACGGCAATTTGCTGACCTCCTTCACCCGGCCCGAGGGCAACACCCCCTTCACCCAAATCTTTACCGACGGCAAGGTCTCCAGCCAGACAGAGCGCACCACCGACACCGCCAACCTCAGCTATGACACGGTCACCAAGACCACCACCTTCACCGATCCCATCGGCGGGACGCTTGTGGATGTCTATGCGGCCACCGGCGAACTCAGCAGCCACACGGATG
>JAXMIV010000096.1:0-6762 GCA_034377045.1 Prosthecobacter sp.
GTTCTTTTTCTTTTGGGTAGTTTACCCAACTTTTGCCGTCCGCATAAACGACGTAAGTCCAAAGGTTCAAGGGTTCAGGGTTCAAGGCTTGAGGGGATGGCCGATTCTGCGCGGAGGCGTCGTCGGGGGTGGGTTCGGCTCGGCTTTGGAAAGCCAAGGTACTGTCGGATGGGGATGTTTTATTTTGATCCCCATTTTCGGCGGATTCGGGTGCTGTTGATTGAGGTTCAAGGGGTTGGGCATGGGGATTTGAATCCCCATTTGTCCCCATTGCCCCATTGGTCTTCGACCCTTCCCAGGTTGTTGCCTCGTCCTCGCCACCCTCGTCCTCGCCCTGCGGGCAGCCTGCGGCTGGCTGTCTCGCGTCCGCTCGGCTCCCATCGGTCCCCATGGCTTGGGCTTCGTGATACCTGCGGAGGGTTTCTTCGGCATCGGCTTCTTCTTCGGCTTCGGTGGCGAAGGGGGAGGCGGTTTGGAGTTGGTTTTCTTGGGCGACACGCACGGCGTTGAGCAGGGCGAGGGAGCGTCGGGAGCTTTCGGTCATGACCATGGAGGAGGCGTATTTGCCGGGCAGGATCGGTCCCCATTTGTGCAGTTTGGAGTAGAGCTTGGCGGCCTGCCACTGGGTGGAGGTGAGTTTGCGGGAGCCGTTCATGGCCTGCCAGAGCCAAGCGGACATCTGCTCGACGCTCTCGGGCATGGTGGTGAACTCGGGGGCGTGGAGCCAGCGCAATTGGGAGGCGTGGGGGAGGTGCTCGAGGAGGAAGTTGATGCGCTCGATGACCCCGGGCCGGCGAACGAGGTCGAGGGCGCGGACTTTGCAGTTCTTGGCACTGTAACCGACGGAGCGGTAGGCGTCGGACGGGATGGAGCCGGTGGCGAGGGCGAAGGCGAAGGCTTCGTGGCGTGGGTTTTCGAGGGGGAGCATGCAGAGTTCGGAGTTCGGAGTTTTGAGTTCGGAGGTCGGAGTTGGGTGGGGGACGCGCTGGACGGAAAGGAGGCGTGGGGTGTTTGGGGTTTGCCGCAGAGATGCAAAGAGGCAGAGGTCGCAGAGATACTAAGGATGGCCGTGAAGGGGCGCGGAGAGCGCCGAATGAGGAAGTTGCCGATGTGATCCACGGATTGGAATCCGTGGGATAAAACCCCTTCACATGACTGGCTGAAACGTACGGAACGAAGGGGTGCTGTGCCTAACGAGAAGAGTATCGCATGGGCGGGACGGATGTCAAGTTCGGATGAACAGATTTTGAGGAATTGATGACAGAAAATTTGCCGACAAAAAATGGGGGGCGCCCGCGCTACTGGGCATAGGCAGGATGCCAGTGGCACTTGGGTACTTGGGAGAATAGTACCACACCTGGACACGATGGGAGGAAAGACGGGAGAGGTGGGGAGCGATGATGAATGACGCGAATACGCACCTGAGCCCACGCACCCTACTGACCGACCATGAGCACACCCACGAATACCCAAGCCACGCCGCTGAACTTGAATCGCCGCAGGCTGCTGCAGCGATCTTCGGCGTTCGGCCTGTCTGCGGCACTGGCTTCAGTGGCGCGGCTGGGGGCGCAGACGGCGGCCACTCCGGCGATCAAGACGGCGGCGGCGTTCAAACCGGCGGAAGGGGGACGCAAGATCAAGGTGGCGGTGGTGGCACTCGGGCGCGGCATGGGGCATGTGCAGGCGCTGCTGAAGCTGCCGAATGTGGAGATCAAGTACCTGGCGGAAGCGGACCCGAAACGCCTGGAGGCGGGGCTGAAGGTGGTGGCGGACAAGCAGGAAGTGTCCTGCCATGGGGTGAAGGATTTCCGGACGTTCCTGGATGACAAGGAACTGGACGCGGTCTTCATCGCGACGCCGAATTTTTGGCACACACCGGCGGCGCTGCTGGCGAGGCAGGCGGGCAAGCATGTGTATGTGGAGAAGCCAGGCAGCCAGAATCCGCATGAGGCGGAGATGATCGTGGCGGCGGCGAAGAAGTATGACCGCCTCGTGCAGATGGGCAATCAACGCCGTACGTGGATGAAGGAGGCGATCGCGGATCTGCACGGCGGGGCGATTGGCAAGGTGCATTTTGGCCGGGCGTTTTATTACAACACGCGCAAAGAAGTCGGCCTACTGGCGATCCCGGCGCCGGCGGATCTGGACTGGAATTTGTGGCAGGGTCCGGTGCCGGATGATGCGAAGCATGACATCAAGAAGTTTGCCCACTACGACTGGCATTGGCTGTGGCATTGGGGCAACGGGGAACTGGCCAACAACGGCATTCACACGCTGGATATTTTGCGCTGGGGTCTGAAGAAGGATTATCCAAGCAAGATCACGTACAATGGCGGCCGCTATGCCTACAAGGATGAGCAGGAGACTCCGGATACGGGCACGGCGGTCTATGATTTCGGTGACTGCGGCATGGAGTGGGTGCAGAGCAGTTGCCACCCGCGCGCGGCGGAGAAGCCGCTGGCCGAAGTGATGTTTTACGGTGAGGGCGGGACGATGGCGATCAATCGCGATTCCTGGATTAACTACGATCTGAAGGGCGCGAAGATGAGCGAAGGCAAAGGCGCGGGCGGTGGCGACCCCTCGCACATGGGCAACTTCATCGAGGCGATTCGCGGCAACGCGAAGCTGAACTCACCCATCGATGAAGGCCAGAAGAGCACGATGCTCTGCCACCTGGGCAACATTGCCTACCGGACGGATACGGTGGTGCAGTGCGATCCGAAGACGGGGAAGGTATTGAACAGCTCGCCTGAGATTGAGAAGCTGTGGGGGAGGGAGTACCGGGAGGGGTGGAAGGTGGGAGTCTAACGGGAGATGATAGATGATAGATGAGGGATGAGCATCGCTCATCTCTTATCACTCATCCCCACTTGCTGCGTTTTTGACGCGGACAAGTCCCCTGCTGGAAAGCGGTGACAAGTCACCGCAGTCCAAGGGGCTGCGCCGCTGGAGCGGAATCAATCTTTAAGCGGGGGCGATGTCGCTGGCGTTGTCGACGTCGAGTTCGCGGACGCGTTTGCGGTCGCGTTCGGCCTGGACGGCGGTGCGGAGTTTTTCGCGGACTTCGGTGACGCCGGGAATGGCCTTGATGGTGACGGTGGGGGTCGAAGCATCTGATGTGACCATGCTGAGAGTGCCGAGGCCGAGCATGCGCAGGAAGAGGGGCTGATCCATGGAGTAATCCTTGACGCGATAGAGCTCGAGTTCTTCGAGACGGCGATTGAGGATGCCACTGGTGATCTTCAGGCGCTGGGTGGTCAGCTCATACGTGGTGGTTTTGGTGAACCACCAGCGGCAGATCCACATGCCGACCGGGATGACCAAAAAGGCGTAGGACAGGCCGCCGGTGGGCAGGGCGAAGAGGGTGGCGGCAACGCAGATGCCGGCAAAGATGAGCACGCAAAAGAAGTAGAACCAGAAGTGCACCCACTGGGAGGTGTGACCTATCCAGAGACTGGTCTCGGCCGAATTCGGCGTTGCGGGGGAGTCGTCGGTAAGCATGGCGGTAAGAGGGGCTGACGGCGGAGACTATGCTGAAAGCGGAAGTCGCGCCAATTGTCTTTCGGAGGGAATATTGTAATGGGGGAACCAGGTTCAAGGACTTTGGCGGAGTTTGAGGTGCAACGGATTTTTGGGCCACCGAGTCGCTTAGTTTAGGGGTTGGTAGTGGGCTTGGGTTTCGAACTGGTTTGGGGGGTGAGGTATCCGAGCGCGGAGTGCTTGCGCTGATGGTTGTAGCAGCCTTCGATGGTATTCGAAGGGTTCCAGCCGCGCGTCGGTGGCATCCTCAAGGCAGCCGCCCTGGAGCATCTCGCACTTGAGGGTGCCCATGAAGGATTCCGTCCACGCGTTATCATACGGGTTGGCCCGTGCCGACATGCTTTGGCGAAGATCTTCCAGGCGGTGACTTAAGTCGATCAGCACTGGAATCTTAGAATATAAATCACCCGCCCACTTTCACTGTGAAAACCCAGACCGTTACCTGAGTGGGTGACGGCCTGGGTTGTTTGGGTGTGAGGTTGAGTGAACGGGAACGCCTAATTGATCCCGTTAATTGGGCTGAATGCGCACGAGCATGCCTTCTACCCGCCGTGATTCGCCGCGGGTACCGCAGAATTGGCCGTTGGAATAGAATGCTGTGTCGCCGATGTCCTGTAGATGCGCCATGTAACTGACATTGTAGCTGGCAGCCGCCGGGCCTGTGAGCGTGATGGCAAACCCTTCCAAGCGACGAGACTCGCCCCGAGTCCCGATAAACTGCCCCTCGTTTACTGCCGGAACGTCTCCGATGTCCTGCAAATGCGCCATGTAAGAGCAACTAAGGCCCGGAACGGCGGGTAAGATGTTGATTTGGAAGCCTTCGAGACGGCGCGATTCACCCCGGGTGCCCCCAAACTCATCATTGTTGACCACCACGTCGCCGATGTCCTGCAGATGAACGAGCAATTTGAATGGGATTCCTGATGGTGCGGGGCCGGGTGTTTGGTTGGTATCGTAATAAGGAGGGTTCACGATCAATGGATCCTTGTACGTCTTGGCCGACTGCTGGTTCTCCGGTGGAGCGAAGGGGCGCACGGTGGGTGGTGTGCCTGACCAAGGTGGGATTGGGCCGTTGAGTTCGGGATCAGTGCTTTCCGCCCCATAGACGGTGGTTGGGTTCAGTCGTTCTTGATGGGCGGGGTCGGTCTGCCAGCGCGCATACAGTCTGTCCACATTGGAATGCAACAGGAACACAAAGGGATCCCGAAATGCAGTATGCTGGCTACCCATGTTGACGAAGCCGTGCATGGCATTATGCACACTTTCGAGGAGGCCTCGCATCGCGGTATAATCGACCGCATTCACAATGCTGACATCTCCGGCCGCTGATGCCGGAGAGCCGTTGATGGAACGTCTGACAAATCTGGGTGGGTCGGCGGGATTGCCGGTGCTGTCACGATCCTGGCTGGTGGCAGGATTGTAATAGCCAGCACCCAGCCAGGGTGCGCCGATTTCGCTCGAGGAGGATCCGCCATAGCCCATGAAATCCGCAGTGAAGAGATTCAACGTCCCTGTGTTACCCGAGCCGAGATTGGCATCGGGAATGGCGCGCGGATCTTGTGTCCAGTCCCAATAGTGGAGGGAAAGCTGCGGGTTGACCTGACGCAGCATCGCCTCCAGCCTGTTGACAATTTCCCGGTGCCACGGAATGAATTCAGGCCCTCCATGCACATGGGTTGACTGGTGGATTTCGTCTTGTTTGAACCACCACGTGACACCTCCAGCTATCGGGGTGTCAGTCCTGCTCCCGGGGAAGATGAAAGGACTGTTGTTGAGTTGAGTCATTGCATCTCTTAGCAGTGCCCGCTCGGACGGGTCAACGGATGCGATATTTCGACGGATGCCATCTCCTAGTGCCATGATTATTATCTCCTTGTATTAGTGTTCTGGTTTTGGTTCGTTGCCGATGTTTGTTTTTCCAGGCAGTTGCGGCAACGCACTTACAACTGCGGGAAAGTGTTCATGGTGCCGGTTCAGGATCCCGGTGTGGGTGGCGGCGGCGGAGCCCATGGTTCCCCTTCATCGCAGCCGGAGACTTCGCGGAGGCTTTGCTGTACATAGATCGGGAGAGTAAATGGGATCATGCTTCTGGCTAGGTGAATCATTTTGTGAGATTCTAGAGATTCAAATGTCAGCCATCCTTCTTCGTGCGTTGGAGTTTGAGGGTGGTTCCTGAGCGTAGACTCGGTTGAAACAGGAGATTACATAGGGCTAATACCAATATTTCATCCGAGCGTTACAAGGAATCGGGTTTTATTTTCTAAAAGGGTGAAGAAGCGCCTCCTTCAGCAAGCCTTGAAGGGCCAAGGCGCGGCTGGCCCGAACCACGGCACTGCACACCGCATGAGGGTCACCGAAGAACACCGCCTTGCGACGCGCCCACCTCAGTTGGCGCTGGCGGAGAGGGGGGAGGCGATGAAGGATGAGGGATGAGCGATCGGAGGGCTGTTGATGCGACACGGCGATTTTCGGATCGGGTGGCGAACTATGTGCGGTTTCGGCCTGGGTATCCGGCGGAGGTGGTGCCGCTGCTGCAGGGTGAGACGGGCCTAAAGCCGGAGTGGGTGGTGGCGGATGTGGGATCGGGCACGGGTATTTCGGCGCAATTGCTATTGAGGGCCGGCTGCACGGTCCATGGCGTCGAGCCTAACCGGGAGATGCGCGAGGCGGCGGAGGCGCTGCTCGCGGGCGAAGGTCGCTTTCACAGTGTCGACGCGCCGGCGGAAGCGACGACGCTGGCGGATGGCAGCCTGGACCTGGTGCTGGCGGCGCAGGCGTTTCATTGGTTTGATCCGCCGCGGACGCGGCGTGAGTTCACCCGCATCCTGCGCTCCGGCGGCTGGGTGGTGCTGATGTGGAATGTGCGCCACGTGGATACGACGCCGTTTCTGCGGGCGTATGAGGATCTGCTGCTGGCGTATGCCACGGACTATCAGCAGGTGCGCCACGAGAATGTGACGGACGATCGCCTGGCGGAGTTTTTCACGGGCGGTGTTTGGGCGGCGCATGCACTGCCGAATGCGCAGGTGTTTGATTGGGAAGGGCTGGCGGGCCGGCTTTTGTCATCCTCGTATGCGCCGGCGCTGGGACAGCCTAACCATGAGGTGATGATGGAGGCGCTGAGGGATATTTTTGACGAGCACCAGGTGGAGGGGAAGGTGGGGTTTGAGTATGAGACTAGGGTTTATGTGGGGAGGTGAGGGGGGCGGTGCTCAGTGCTCA
>JAXMIV010000097.1:0-5316 GCA_034377045.1 Prosthecobacter sp.
AGGGCCTGATCGAGAAGGTCGTGGCGACCGCGCGCATGCCGGTGATCAAGCACTACGACGGCGTCTGCCACGTCTATGTCCATCGCGACGCCGACCAGGAAATGGCCGCGAAGATCATCCTCAATTCCAAGGCGCAAAAGCCCGGTGTCTGCAACGCGCTGGAAGCCATCCTCGTCCATCGCGATATCGCCGCCAGTTTTTACCCACTCGTTGGCCGGCAGCTCGCCGCCGCCAAAGTCGCCGTGCGTGGCGATGCGGAAGCGCTTGCCCATCTCGGCATTTCGGCGACCGCGGCGACTGAGGCAGACTGGAGCACCGAGTACCTCGACCTGATCCTGTCCGCGAAAACCGTCAGCGGCCTGGATGAAGCGATCACGCACATCAACCGCTACGGCTCGCATCACACCGACAGCATCATCACCCGCGACCGCGCCGCCGCGGAGCAGTTTCAGCACGAGGTGGACAGCGCCGTGGTCCTGCACAATGCCAGCACCCGCTTCAACGACGGCGGCGAATTCGGTTTCGGCGCTGAGATCGGCATCAGCACCGACAAACTGCACGCGCGCGGACCGATGGGCCTGGCGGAACTGTGCAGCTACAAGTACCTAATCGATGGCCAGGGTCAGGTGCGCGCCTAGACCGCGGCCGTCACTTCTTCTTTCCAAAGAGCCTTTTGAAGAAGCCCGGCCGGCTTTGGAAGGGCAGGACATCGGTAGGCGCATTGGGAACGGGAGTGCGGCGCAGTTCCGAGGACAAATGCCCGGTAGTCGGCCGGGCCAAAGGGACCGACGACGGCGCGGGAGCAGAAGCCGGTGCGGCGCCGGGCCGCCACCAGGGCGGATTGACGGCGGCGGTCTCCTGCCAGGCGTTCATGGTCGGCTGCCAGACGAGCGTGTCCGCTCTCACCCGGCCACCACCGGCAAAGTCGGTCATCGTCGGTTCATCGTAGGGACCGTCCGCCATGCCTTCGTTGTTGAAATACCAATTCATTCTTTATCAGTTTAAGAGCGACCCGGGGATGAGGAAAGCTTGTTTTCAGGCCAGGCCCAGTTGTTCGACGCCGGCCTCGCTCAAACCCAGGTAATGCCCCAGTTCGTGCAGCAGTGTCAGGCGCACCTCGGCGCGAAAGGTACGCAGATTGGCCCCGGCGTAGTCCCAGAGATTGTCGAGGAAAAGGCGGATGCGCGGCAATTGATCGGCCGTCTCCGCCTGCGGATCGGCGCGCGAGCAACCTTCAAACAGGCCTAACAAGTCATCCTCCAATGATTCACCGTCCGCCAGGCATTCCGCCATCAGCACGCACTCCACCCGGCAGGCGGTGGCGGCTTCATGAATCGCGTCCGGCAGTTGCCCGAGCACGCGGCCCACCTCATGATTGGCGATCCGCAGAAGCCGCGCGGGGTGCATGTTCGCAGAGCGTCTTAGAACGAGCTGTTGGGCCCCAGGTTGGTGTTCTGCTGGCCGGTCATGGCGTTGCTGCGCTGCGTGTTGTACAGGCTGTTGGGTATCGCGCCCGTACCGGGAGCGACCAGGTCCACCGGCTGATCAGGAGTGGGAATGCTGTTGGCCTTCATTTCGGATTGCACCAAGGCGTGCCGGTTCCAGGCCATCGTATCGGCCTGATCCTGAACGCGCTTATCCAAAGCTCCCCGCTCCACTTGATACTCCTCCTGGGTGACTTGGCCAGACGCTCGCTGCTGCTCGAGTGCCGCATACTCGGCCCGATGGGCCGCGCGCGCGGCCTTTTCATAGACGTCCATTTGTGCCGCGGAAGGCAGCGTGGAAACACAGGAAGGCACGCCAGCCCACACGATGGCGAGGGCCAGGAACCGGCGAAAACGAGCATTCATTGACAGCCATCTTACCTCCTCCCAAACGAATTTCAATTCAAACCACGGTTGCAGTGGCCGCGTATCCAGCCACAGCTACCGTTCCACCCCGTGCCGTGATGAATCCCCCCCTCTTCTCAGACGTCGGCACCCGCCTGGCCGGTCCCAGTGGCATCCAGGAATTGATGGATGACTGCGGCGAGGCTCTGACTCTCTATCCCGACATGCGCATGCTGGGCGGGGGCCAGCCGGCCGCCATCCCGGAAGTACAGGCCGTCTGGCGCCAGCGCCTCCGCTCCCTGATGGAGGACAGCGACGCGATTGATCGGACGCTGCTCAACTATGATCCTCCGGGCGGCAACCCCGCCTTCCGGGAGCTGTTTGCCAGCTTCCTCAAACGCGAATGCGGCTGGGACGTGACCCGCGAGAACATCGCGGTGCTGCCGAGCAGCCAGAGCGCGTTCTTCCTGCTCTTCAACCTCCTGGCCGGCGCAAGCCCCAGCGGCAAGCGCCGCATCCTGTTTCCCCTGGTGCCGGAGTACATCGGCTACGCCAACCAGGCTCTCAGCGAAGGCATGTTCACCGCCTGCCTGCCGCACATCGAGATGCGCGGCGAGCATGAGTTCAAGTATCGCGTCGATTTCGATCGTCTGCGCCTCACGCCGGATATCGCCGCGCTGTGTGTCTCCTGCCCGACGAATCCAACGGGCAATGTGCTCACACAGGCTGAGTTTGATCGGCTGCGGGAAATGGCGCGCGACCACGGGATACCCTTCATGCTCGACAATGCCTATGGGCACCCCTTCCCTGGCGTGATCCACACTGGGTTCAGTCCGCAATGGGAGCCGGGGATGATCTTTTCGATCAGCCTGTCCAAGGTGGGATTGCCTGGAGTCCGCACCGCCGTGATCGTGGCCGATGCGCCGATTGTGAAGGCATTGTCAAACATGAACGCGGTCGTGTCGCTGGCCAACGGCAACGTGGGCCAGGCGCTGATCTCCGGCCTGCTCGGCGACGATACACTCTTGCGGTTAGGCCGCGACGTGGTCCGCCCATTCTACAAGGAGCGTTCCGACTTTGCCAAGAACGTGCTCGCCAGCGCGATGGGAGAACGCGCGCCGTGGGCACTGCATGCGCAGGAGGGTGCCTTCTTCCTGTGGCTCTGGCTGAAGAACCTGCCGATTCCGGCGGCGGAACTCTACCGCCGGCTGAAAGCGCGGAAGGTGCTGGTGATTCCGGGGCACTACTTTTCGTTTGGCCTGGATCAACCGTGGCAGCATCCGCACGAATGCCTGCGCCTGACCTTTTCCCAACCCCAGTCCATCGTCCAGGAGGGATTGGAGATCATCGCGGATGAAGTGGCGGGATTGTACAAGCGATGACTGGCTCCGAACCGTTCTCCGCCTTCATGGCGCGGGCGCTGTATGATCCGCAACGCGGCTACTATGCGCGCCACATCCGAACCGTTGGAGCACGGGGAGACTTCTCGACAGCGGCGACATTATCCCCTTTGTTAGGCCGGGCAATCGCGGCGTGGCTGCTGGAGGAGTCGCGCTTGCAGCCGCAGGTGCGTCATATCATCGAGATCGGCCCGGGCGACGGGTCGCTGATGGCCGTGGTGCGAAAGTCCCTCGGCTGGTGGCAGCGGCGGCGCTTCCAGTTTCATCTTGTGGAAACGTCGCCGGTTCTGCGGGCACGGCAGCAGGAGCGGCTGGGCCGGAAAGTGAGGTGGCACGAAGACATGGCGGGAGCCTTGCGCGCAGCGGACGGGCAGGCCTTCATCTATCACAACGAGGTGCTGGATGCGTTTCCGGTGACCTTGATTCAATGGCAGGACGGCGAATGGCAGGAGGTGTACGTGGGGTCTGGGCGGGAGGAATTGAAGCCCCTCACGCTGAAGCCGACCGACTCGTGCATCCTCAGCGACTGGCAACCGCAAAACGGACAGCGGTGTGAGTTGCATGTGACGGTCAAAGAGTGGCTGGCCGAGTGGGCGCCGTCATGGCAAGCGGGCGCGATGCTGACGGTGGATTACGGCGACGTCTTCCCAGCGCTGTATCATCGCCGACCCCGGGGAACGCTGCGGGCGTATCTGCTGCAACAGCGATTGGAAGGAGCGGCAGTCTATGAGAATCCGGGCCGCCAGGACATCACGGCGGACGTGAACTTTACCGACTATCGCGCCTGGGCGCAGGCGCTGGGTTGGGAAGAGGCGGCCTATGGAACGCAGGCGGAGTTCATTACCGCCAGGGTCAAGCGGCAACGAACGAACGCCGATGCGTTTCTACTCCATGAAGACGGCGCGGGCCATGCCTTCAAGCACGTCATTCACCGCAGGCTGCGCAAGTAAGCGACCAGGTCTAACAACTCTTGCTCAGGCAGCGTTTGGTCGAGCCCCATGGGCATGAGGCTGGTCGTGAGTACGGTGTCTGAGATGATTTGAGTCTGCGGGATGTTCCTTTCCAGACCGGCGATATCGGCCACGAGGAGGCCTTCGGCGGTATGACTTTTGATCACGCCCATCGTGGTCTGACCGTCGCTGGTTTCGAAGATGTGGGCTTCATAGTCACGGGCGAGGGTGTTGCTCGGGAACAGGATGCTTTCGAGGAGATCGCGCTCCGTGCGGATGGCCCCGATGCCATTCAGACTCGGGCCAATGGGGCGGCCCTTGTCGCCGATCTTATGACAGGCGATGCAGGTGCCTTTGCCACTCTCATAGATGAGGCGGCCGGCTTTGGAATCGCCATGGACGGCTCTGTTGGCGAGGGGAACCAGCAGGCGTTTCTTGGCATCAGTCGCCTCATTGGCTTTGGCGATGGCGGGCAGCACCACGGTTTCGAAGATCTCGGGCGGATAGTTGCTGAAGAGGGTACGATAGAAGCTTTCCTGCTGGCTCGAAATCGCGGGATTCTTGGCGATTTCCGCGGCCATCGCGCGCGCGACAACAGGGTCTTTGGTCTTCTTCACCAAACCGCAGAGCTCCTTCAATTCGACCGGGCCAACGGTGGCCAGGGCTGGGGTAATCTTGGTGACCTGCTCGGGTTGAAGTGCCGCAGTGGCGAGCATGGCGGCGGCCTGAATGCGCGCGGCCGACGAAGCGGTGCCGCCGGTGAGTGTCGATTGCAGCAGCGCAAAGGTTTCCGGTGTCAGCTTCAGGCCTTTGACCGCATCCAATGCCTTGAGGCGCAGAGGCAGCGGCTCCTTCGAGTCATTGGCGACGGCTTGGAGATGCTTGTCGAAACGGTTGTTCTTGAGCTTCTTGATCGCATCCAGCAGAAGGGGCATGGAAACCGACTTGCTGGTGAGCATTTGCTCAAGCGGTGGCAACCAGGCCTCATGGCTGGCGCCCGCGGTCTGCGCGGCCAGGATATCGAGAGCGGTGTAACGAACCTCGGAAGCCTGGTGCCGGAGCATGGCGGCCACCAGCTTTTGGGTCTCCGGCTTGCTCAGCAGGGCAGCGCATAAGCCCGCAGGCGCCGGGTGGCGC
>JAXMIV010000098.1:0-4480 GCA_034377045.1 Prosthecobacter sp.
CGCGCGGTGTTTTTCATCGTACAGGCCTTTGCCAAACATCGAGTGGCAAAGGGCGGCGGTGGCAGCGTGGTCATCGTGTCCTCCACCAACGGCTTTCAGGCCGAGGCGGACAGCGTCGCCTATGACACGAGCAAAGGCGGACTGGTCATGATGACGCGCTCTTTGGCCGTCGCGCTGGCGCCTCACGGCATTCGCGTAAATGGCATCGGGCCGGGCCTCATTCGCACACCGCTGACCGGCACCTGGATGAATCAACCGGACAATCCGATGGTGCGGCACTACGAAAAAAAGATTCTGCTCGGGCACGTCGGTGAAGCCGCTGACTGCGCCGGTGCGGTGACCTTTCTGTGCGGGACCGCCGCCCGCTACATCACAGGAGAGATCATCGTGGTGGATGGCGGCCTGACCACCTCCCAGATCGGCCGGCCTTAGTTTCCAAATCTCATGTCTGCCTCATCACGCGCCTGGCTTGTCGTCGCCCTGCTCTGTGTGGTCGCGTGTTTAAATTACCTCGATCGCGTGATGCTGACGACGATGCGGGAGTCCGTGAAGGAGGCCATCCCGATGACGGATGCGCAATTTGGCCTCCTGACCTCCGTGTTTCTTTGGGTGTATGGTGCACTCAGCCCCTTTGCCGGATTCCTAGCGGATCGCCTCAGCCGCAGCCGCGTCATCATCGGCAGTTTGTTTCTTTGGTCGGTGACCACCTGGCTGACGAGCCACGCCGTGACCTTCGATCAACTGTTGATCACGCGCGCAATCATGGGACTCAGTGAGGCGTGTTATCTGCCCGCGGCTCTGGCGCTGATTTCCGACTACCATCGCGGTCCGACTCGTTCGCTCGCGATCGGCATTCACAACTGCGGCGTGAGCATTGGCGCCGGCCTTGGGGGAATGGGTGGTTGGCTGGCCGAACGCCACGGCTGGAGCTTTGCCTTTGGCCTGTTTGGCATCATCGGCATCGTTTACTCGTTTCTGCTCATCTTTGGGCTGCGTGATGCACCGCCAGGACCGCTAGTCACGGCGGTGCCACCCGAAAAGCCAAGCTTTCTACCGGCTCTCAAAAGTTTGTTCGGCCAAGGCGGTTTTTTGGTGCTGCTGGTGCACTGGGGTCTGATGGGGCTCGCCAGTTGGGGCATCGTTGGCTGGATGCCCACCTACCTTCAGCAGCAATTCCATTTGGGACAGGGCGAGGCGGGATTCTCGGCGACGGCCTATCTGCAAGTTTCGACCCTTTTTGGCCTCATCATGGGTGGTGTCCTGGCTGATCGCTGGAGCCGTTCCCGGGAGCGCGGCCGCATCTTCATCGCGATCATTGGCATGTGCATTGCGGCGCCGGCCATTTTTCTAACGGCGAACACGCAGACCTTCGTCATCGCCATTGCCGGGCTGGTGATCTTTGGCTTCGCGCGTGCGTGGACGGATGGCAACACGATGCCCATCCTATGCATGGTGTCTGATCCCCGATATCGCGCCACTGGCTTTGGTGTACTGAATTTCTTTTCCTGCGGCGTCGGCGGCCTGACGATCTATGCCGGGGGCGCGTTGCGTGACGCGAATGTGAATGTACGCCACATGTTCGAGTTTTCGGCCGTGGGGCTGCTTATCTGCGCGATCCTTCTTTCCTTCATCCGTAGCAGACCGGCTGAACCGACTTGATCACTTCGCAGTGTAGCCGCCGTCGACGGGGAGATTCACGCCGGTGATGTATTTGGACGCGTTGCTGAGAAGAAAGATCAGCGCGCCTCCGAGATCGTTTTCGTCGGCCATGCGGCCCAGCATGGTGTGCTCACTGAAGCGCTTCACAAACAGCTCGGGCTGATGGTTGAAGAAGCCGCCCGGCGACAGGCAATTCACCCGCACATTCTTCGGTCCGTATAAGGCGGCGTAGAAGCGGGTAAGATTGAGCATGCCGCCTTTGTGGAAAAAGTAGTCCGGCGGCATGTCGCCCATCGCCGTGCCTTCATACAGTTCATAGCTCGGCCCGATCATGCCCTGAATGCTGCCGATGTTGACGATACTGCCCCGACCCGCTTCAGCCATCGCGCCGCCGAAGACGCGATGCATGAGCATGAGGCCGGTGGCATTGACCCGCATGGACTCCTCCCATTGGGCCACGGTGCCGTTGGCGCCCTTCATGGAGCGCAGCACGGAGTTGTTGACGAGACCATGCAGAGAGCCAAACCGTGATTCGATGCGTCTCTTTAAGGCGAGAATGGAATCTTCGTCAGCTTGATCAAAGCCCTCGGCAAAAACCTGGCGCCCAAGCGCGGTTTCTTCATCCGCCACGAGCTGGAGTTTCTCCGCATTCCGGGAGGCGATAATGAGCGTGGCACCAGCCTCCGCGAGAGAGGAGGCGAGGCCGCGGCCAAATAAGCCGGCCGCACCGGTGATGAGGATTGTGTGGTCTTTGAGTGAGAACTGATCGGGCATGGTGTTCAGGATTTTGAAGCGTAAACTGAGTCCGTCGCCGTGCCCGAGGTGCCGCCTTGAAAATCCGTTACGAGTTTCCGGAATGCGTTGCCAAGTTCGACGACATCGGCGCCCAAAGCGAAGATGTGCGTGCCTTCCTCGATCAACTGCTCCTTCTGGCCGAACAACGAAGCGACGGCGACATACTTCCCATGCTTGTTCGCCGCTGCCGCGATGCGCTTGCGCGCCGCGACGACCTCAGGCGAGGTGACTTGGCCAAGTTTGCCAATGCGATGACTGAAATCGCCCGCGCCAAAGAGCAAGGCATCAAAGCCGGGCACCGCGGCAATCTCCTCGACGTTCTCAAGCGCCTCGGGTGATTCAATTTGCAGGATGACGAGCTTTTCTTGATTGCAATGGGCCGCGTAGTCCGCAAGCGACACCTGGCAAAACAAGCCATCCATGTTGCCACCATCCAGTGCCTTGCTTCCGAGCGGTCGGCAACGGACCATGTCCACCACGTGCCGGGCCTCATCGGCATTGCTGATGTGCGGGACCATGATGCCGGTGGCGTCGCATTCGAAAGGTTTCACGTAGTCGCTGTAGGAGCCCTTGCTGACGCGCACGATGGTATCAAGATCGTGCAACTTGGCGGCGCGGATCTGATGCTCCAGATTTAGCCAGTCATTCGGCACGTGCTCGTTGCAAAGCCACACGGCCGAGGCGCCCGCCAGGCCGGCCAGTTCAACGATCCGCGGATCGCCGAGATTGAGTTTGAGCATTGTGGTGCGCCGGCCGGAGCGCAGTTCACGGAGGAGTCGGGAGGGGCGTAGTTTCATTGAGAAGATTGAGAATCCGGCGCTGCGGGTGGCGGACCGCCGCTGACGCAGTCGTTGAAGGCGTATTTGCGCACGAGGGCCTGCACCTGGGCACGCTTCTCCGCGGGCGTGCGATCGGTGCGCCTGAGGAACATGTGCGCTTCATGCTCGAAGGCACGATTGCGGATGGCGGCCGCCGCAAGATTCTCGATACAGTCCGCCGGGATGCGAATGACGCCATTCTGGTCAGCGTGGATGACATCGCCGGGATGAATGATCACGCCGCCGATTTCCACGGGCCGATTCGTGGCACGAATCCGCAAGGGTCCATGGTGCACCGCCCGGCCACGGCAATAGGCCGCGAAAGGCGTAGTGATGAGGCCCGTCACATCACGCACGCGGCTGTCGCTGACCAAGCCCACACAGCCGACGGAGAAGAGGGTCTTGGCCATGCCGTCGCCGATCATGCACTCATGCTCAGGTCGGGAACCGACGGCCTTCACCACCCAGATCATGGGCACCGCGCTCTGCCGCATGACCTCGAGTTGTTCCCAATAGAGTTCCGTGTCGCCGACGCCACCCGGCGTACTGCTGTCGATCTCAGCAGTGAAGGCCACGCCTACGGTGGGCCCGAGCGGTGGGGTGACGGATTGGATCTCGCCACTCAGATAGTACTCATGTGGCGGAGTCTTGCTCAGGTATCCGATGGTGTTCGCAAGCAAAGGGGTGTCAAAGTCGCGCAATTCATGAAGCAGGCTGGCAGTGATCATGGTGGTGTCAGAGTTTCCCAGGTGTCAGTGCGGAAGGGTGAGGCAGGAAGCCCCGCGCCGTTGTAGAGATTGCACACCGGATCAGGAGCCCACGCATAACGCACCGCCACGGGTTGAGGCACATTCGGAGCGGAGACGATCACTGTCGTGCCTTCAATGCGCGCGCTGGCGGGTTTCCAGGCACGATCGGCACCCGCGATGATGAAGCCTGTCAGGGGACCATCCTTCGCTACAAGTCCGCCGTTTGTGTGGGCAAAGCGCACCACGATTTCGCCCTTCCGCACCTCGTTTCCTGCGGGCAGCGGTCCGGAAGTGGCAGGCACTTGCTCTCCATACACGCTGCCCAGGGCCCAGAGGGCAAGGCGTTGCCCAACTACTTTTTTGTTCTTCGGGTGAATGTCCTTCGACTCGCCGACATCGATGGCGATGGCCATGCCGGTCTTTGGCACATCGAGCACGCGGAGCTGTGCCTCACGGATC
>JAXMIV010000099.1:0-4238 GCA_034377045.1 Prosthecobacter sp.
TGACGCGCAACACCGAACCGACGACCTCCCGCAGAGCCAGGGCAATGATGCCGACGCGATCCTCAAGCGGGGCGGCATCGATCTTGTTGCGCCAGTCGCTGGTGACCCCACCGGACTCCGCCGATTCGACACCCGAAGCAAAGATATGCTGAAGCAACGGATTCTCCTGGAGACCACGGAAGGACTGGCGCCACTTGGCCCAATCCACGCGAATTGCAGCCACCTGCGCGGCGCCAGCGGCGAGGAAGGATTCCAGAAGCGACACGACTTCACCAGGCGAAAGCGCCGAGGTTCCCTGACGGGAGAGGAACTCAGCCACGCGTTCATTGCGCGCGACATAACCTTCGCCGCCGAGCACACCCCAATTCACCGCCAGCGCCGGCAGACCCAACGCGCGACGGTGATGAGCCAGCGAGTCCAGGAAGGCATTCGCGGCTGAGTAGTTGCTCTGCGCCGGATTGCCAAAAATGCTGGAGACGGAGGAGAACATGACAAAGCAGTCGAGGGGCATCTCAAGCGTGCCTTCATGCAGCAGCCACGCACCCAAGGCCTTCGGCGCCATGACGGTGCGCATGCGTTCCCGCGTCAGCGCGCTCATCGGCGCATCGTCGATGACCATGGCCAGATGGAAGACGCCCTTCAGCGGTTGGCCCGCGGCACGCACTTCTTTGAGCAGCCGCGTAACATCGGCAGGCTCGCCGACATCCGCCTTCACCACCAACGTGCTCACACCGCGATCGTTGAGTTTCTTCACAAAAGCCTCCGCCGCCGGTGTGGCGGCCCCGGTGCGGCTGCTCAGCACCAGGTGTCGCGCGCCGCAATCCACCAGCCACTCAGCCAGCACCCGGCCAAAGCCGCCAAAGCCGCCGGTGATCAAGTAAGCGCCATCAGCCTTGACTTCAAAACCCGGCGCCGGTTGCTCACCACGGCGGTTAACAAAAGGTTCAGAAAACGCCACCACGACCTTGCCGATGTGTTTGCCCTGCGCCATCAGGCGGAAAGCGGCATCGACCCGGCCGGCCGGGAAGGAACGGAACGGCAGCGGACTCAGCGCGCCCTGCGCCACCAGATCGGCGATTTCGCCTAACAACTGGCGTGTCAACGCTTCGTCACCGCCAAAAACGGCGTCCATCGCCACCACATGGAAGGACGCATTCTTGCGCAGATTCCACAAGGGGATGCGCGAGTTTTGGTAGATATCGCGTTTGCCGATCTCAATGAAACGGCCAAATTCCGCGAGGCAGGACATCCCCATCGGGATGGCTTCGGCGGCCAGTGAATTCAGCACCATGTCCACACCTTTGCGGCCCGTCAATTCCATGACCGTTTCCGCGAAATCCCCACGGCGGGAGTCAATGACATGCTTGACTCCCAAAGTCTCCAGCAACGCCCGTTTGGCGGGACTGCCGGCGGTGGCGAACACCTCGGCTCCCAGGTGCAGGGCAATCTGGATCGCTGCCATGCCGACACCGCCCGCGCCCGCATGAATCAAAATTTTGTCACCGGCACGCATGCGCGCGACGTTTTTCAGCGCATGCCAGGCGGTCATGAACACCACCGGCAGCGTCGCCGCCTCTTCAAAGGACAGGCTGTCCGGAATCTTCAAGACATCACCGCCACGCGCCACCGTATGCGTCGCCAGTCCATAGACGGCCAGACCGAACACGCGGTCACCCACGGCGACATGCTTGACGTTCTTCCCTTTGGCCACCACGACGCCGCCCACTTCATCACCAAAGATCCGGGCATCCGGTGTTTCAGCGGGATAGAGCGCCAGAGCCTTCAGCACGTCGCGGAAATTCATCCCCGCGGCTTTCACTTCGATGAGCACCTCACCCGCGCCGCACGTTGGCAAAGCAAAAGGTGTTAGGCGCAAACTATCGAGCAACCCGCGTTCCCGCGATTCGAGCCGCAGTGGCACGGAGCGGTCCAGCAGTTTTTCTTCCGCCGGCAGGCCGCGGTTGAACCGCTGTACATAGCGCGCCTCGCCCCGCAGAGCCACCTCGCGCTCGCCGTCCACCTGCTGCAGTTCGCGCCAGAGCAGGCCGCCATCTCTTGCGGACGCTTCCGCCGGCAGATCGATGCCGCGGCAGGTAAAGTTCGGGTGTTCGCTGAGAATCACGCGGAAGACGCCGATCGCTGGAGCTTGGGTCACCGCCGTCGGTTTCGCATCCTGTCCGGCTGACTGCGCGCCGCGTGTGACCAGATCCATGCGCAGCTTCGCCGCTGGAGTCGTGTTCTCAATCGCCTGGGTCAAATGCAGCAATGAATCCACGCCCATCAGCGCACTGTCCGACGGCTGTGACTCGTCGATGGTCCATAGATAGACGAAGCGTTCCGGCGGTGCATCCGCCGCATAGCTCTCCACAAGACTCTGCCAGTCTTCCGGAACCTCAGCCCGCAGGGTGAAGGTATCTCCCTCCTGGGCATACTTGCTGCCCCGGCGCGCGATGCGCACCCGCACGCCGGCCGTTGCCAATTGGGCAGTCAGGCTTTCACCGACACCGGTGTTATCCGCGAAGATCAGCCAGGATTTCTCCGTGGGTTCCTCCACGGGCTGAACGGCGGCGCTTTCGGGTGCGTCCATGTTCCAGGCTTTGCGGCCTAACAAACCAATCTGCCCTTCCCCGCCGCGCGGTCCGTGCAGACCGGCGATTGAGGTGGTTTCGCTAAAGCCGGCTGCCTTCATCGCCGCTTCCCATTGCGGGCGCGGCATCAAAGGTTGATCGGGGCGCAGATCGCGATCGGTGAGATGCCACCAACCACTGGTTAGGCCGAAAATGCACTCCGTCCAGAGTTGCGGTGTCGCCACATCCATGAAGACCAGGCTGCCGCCGGGTGCCAGCAGATCGTGAATGTGATGCAGTGAGGCGCGCACATCCGCCACGGCGTGCAGGACGTTCGTGCCGAGCACCAGGTCAAAGCTGTCCGGCTCAAAGCCCTGCTCGGTGGCGGGCCGCTCGAGATCGAAGACCTTGTATTCGACTTCGGGGAATGCCGCCAGCTTCTGCGCGGCCGGTGGGAAGAAGCCCGCGGACACGTCGCTGAAGGTGTAAGAATGCAGGCCGCGTTGAAGCAGCGGCAGCAAATACGCCGCGAGACCGGCCGTGCCGGCGCCGACTTCGAGAATGCGCAATCCGCGCCCCTCCGGCAGATGGGCGGCGGCTTCTTGCACCATGCGCGTGATCGCCGCCATCCAGTGGCTTGAGAATAGGCCGTCACCATAGAATTGATCCAGGAGATCCGCGTTGGAACCGCCGAAGAGCACCTGCACGGCATCCTTTTCACCGCGCAGAATCGGACCGAGTTCCGCGCAACTGATGGCGCACAGCAGCCCTTCCGGCAGATGACCGGGATGCTTCGCGATGAAGGCCCGCAGCTCCGCCGTCGCGGAATCCGCCGCCTCATCAAATTTCGCGGTCGGCAAATAGCCGTCGCCCTTCGCTGCCAGCAGGCCGCGTTTGACGAGGTCGTTAACCAAATGTTGGAACACGCGGCGCATCGGCTCCGCCACCTTCAGTGAATCCGCCGTCCACGGCTTCGTGACATTGCCGTCACTCATCTGCCGCAGGCCGCGCGCGATCTGCGCCGCCGCCAGATGGTCTTCCGCCGTCATCGTGGCTTCCAATTCCACCCGGCCGCGCGAGGAGATCATGTCCTCCAGCGCCGTCTGCCCGGCTTGGCTAAGTTGCGCCAACGGCACCGGCGCCAGGGGCGACGGAGCAGATGTCGCCGCGCTGCGTTCCCACTCGATGTGGTAAAGCAAATCACGCGTACCGCCGGCGGTCGCCCGGCGTGCGGCGGCCATGCTGATGGCGCGGAAGCCGTCAACCAAAACGCAGGGTTTTCCAGCCTCGTCATAGAGACCGATGTTGCCCTCGATGAACTCGTCATTGAACTGCGTCACACTGGCGCGCACTCGCGCGCTGGCGCCGGGTGAGCGCAGATAAAGAATCCGCGCGAACCGCACCGGCAGTTTCATGCGGGCCTTGCGGTCTTCCACCGTCTTCGCGCCGGCGGAGAAGGTCTGCAACGCGCCATCGAGCAGCACGGGATGCAGGCGATATTCGCCGGCCCGATGGCTGATGTTCTCTGAAAGCGTGACCTTGCCCGCGGACTTGCCCTTGGCTGCCCAGAGTTCGCGGATGGGACGGAATTCCTCCCCATAACGCAACCCCAGGTCGCTCATGTGTTCGTAAAATTGGCCCACTTCCACCGGTTCGAGACCGGCGGTGGCG
>JAXMIV010000100.1:0-3917 GCA_034377045.1 Prosthecobacter sp.
CGATGGCGAGGAGTTTTGTCTCCGCCTGCTCCGGTTGATACTTGTAAGCGATGGCCCAGCGTGGAGCCTTGCTGGTAGCACCCAATTCACGACGGTCGGTGAAGGCATCGACCTTGATCACCGCGCCGTCGGTTTCGTAGGGCAAAGATCGGCGGCGTTCATCGAGTTCCCGAATGGCGTGCAGCAATCCTTCGGCGGTTTCGGCATGCCAAATGAAGCCTGCTTTGGGAAGACCGGCCCGCTCAAGCAGCGTGATCATTTCGGTCTGCGAGTGGACATGGCTATCCGTGGCATCGGCGAGACCGTAAAAAATGATATCGAGTGGGCGCTTGGCGACGATGCGGGAGTCGAGTTGCTTGAGCGCACCCGCCGTGGCGTTGCGCGGATTGGCGAAACGAGGCTCACCTGCCTCTTCACGTTCGTCGTTGAGTTTGGCAAAACCGGCTTTAGGCATGAAGACCTCCCCGCGTACCTCGAAGGTTTGCGGGGCATCCTTGGGCAGACGCAGTGGGACGGACTTGATGGTCTTGAGGTTGGTCGTGACGTCGTCGCCGACCTGGCCATCACCGCGAGTGACGCCGTACTTCAGAGCGCCGTTTTCATAGCGCACGGAGATCGCGACACCGTCGACTTTGGGTTCGATGGTGCATTTGATGTGTTCACGGCCGAGACCTTTGACGAGACGTTGGAAGAAGGCGGTGAGTTCGGCTTCGGAGTAAGTATTGTCGAGGCTCATCATCGGCACGGAATGCCGGATTTGCTTGAAGCCTTCGATGGGGGCGCCGCCCACGCGTTGGGTGGGCGAGTCTGAGGTGATCAGATCAGGAAACTTTGCCTCGAGGGCCTGGAGTTCACGCAGCAGCGCATCAAACTCCTGGTCGGTGACTTCAGTGCGCGCCTCGACGTAATAGAGGCGATTGTGCCGGTGGAGTTCGTGGCGAAGGTGTTCGGCGCGGATGGCAGCTTCGGCGTGGGTCATTGGAAAAGGTTGATAGCTGAGAAGTTGAGGGTTGATGGTCAGAGAACACTCATCCCGCCGGAATGAATCCAGGATTTCAAATCCGTAAACTGCGTGACATCGAGGGGGACCGCAGAGCCAAAGGGGGCGGTGTTGACGGTCTGAAGATCGAGGCGGCCGTTGTGAATGTTGAGGGTGGCGAAGCCGGCCTCGTGGCGGCGGTAGAGATCCGGATGGGCTTGCAGGACTTGATCCTGGACGGTGCTGGGAAACATGCTCAGGCCGCGGAAGTAGTGATGGCCATTGCGTTCGACATGGGAGACGCCGAGGGCGGCCATCATGGCGAGGTCTTGGAGCAGGGCGATGGGGCCGACGTTGGCCAAGTCTTCGCCGCTGAGGATGGACGGGCGCCGCATGCCGGGCGCGCGAACTTTCAGCAGCGCGGCATTGGCGAGACCTTTGACGATGCCCTTGCAGTTCTTGTGGCTGGCGCCGCTGTAACCCAGATCGAGGGCGCGAGGCAGATCACCAAGAGCACCGTCCGCTTCATCGATGATGAGGCCGGGACCGTCGTTCCAGGAGGCGATGGCGGGCGCCACGTCATCCTGGAGGGCGTTTTTGCGATGCAGCGGTTGTTCAATCAGGAGCAGGTTTTGAAAGAGCGGAGCCAGGGCGGGTTCAGCGCGCAGGATATCGTAGAAGGCGCGGAAGGCGGCGAGGTCTTCGAACTGCTCGTTACCGTCCAGGGTGGCATGAAAACCACCCGGGCACGACTCGGTGATGACGGCGGTGATTTCACGCAGGCGGGGAAGATCGATTTCCGGTTTGCCGCAGACCTTGATTTTAAAATAGGTTAGGCCGTAGGCACGAATGGATTCGTCGAGGGCATAGGGCAGGCCATCGTTGAGTTGCTCGGCGGGTGGGATATCGCGGGTGCGCAAGGGATCGCCGAGGCCGACGGTGTGGCGGGCGGCAACGGAGGCGAGTGGTTGCGGCGCGAGAACATCGGCCGGGGATAGCCCACGAAGCTCGCCATGAACGGCGGCGAGGTCGATGCCCAGAGCCGGGGAGCACAGCAGGAGGTGAAGCGGCTGATGGGCGGCCTTGCAGAGACCATCGAGCACGGCGCGCTCGATGAGGCTGACGCCGAGATTGGCCAGAAGTGGCGGCACGCCCTTCAGATCGGCCCAGCGTTTCTGCTCATCGTAAACGTCCCGCCACCAGGCGAAGAAGCCGGCGGGGCGGGAGGCGGCGTTTTTGGCGATGCGCGAGGCGTTCTGAATGACGGCGAGCATCTCCGCCAGATCCTGCTCGAACAGGGTCGTGGGATCTTTGGTGAACCACTTGGGCGGCAGGCCGTCGCTGGCCAGCCCGCGAACCTTCCGGCCGTCCACCTCCATGTCCACCGATACGAACAGATGAGGAAGCGCCGTCATGCAGGCGATTCCGTACTTGAAGGGGAATCGCGCCCGCATGGGCAGCACATGAAAGCCAGTGTCGAGAAGGGTGAAAGTCATGGAGAGTTGGCGACGCCTTTTTTTGACAGGATTGACGAGATTTGGAAGGATTAACAGGATTGGGTCGGTTGATCCTTACAAACGCCATGGCTTCCCCTGAAAATCAACACGACGTCGAAATTGCGAAAGTGACGCGGCGAGCCCAAGACATTGAGAACAAGCTGCCAAAGCTGAAGAAACTGATGCAACAGGCGAAGGTGATCCTGGCGCTGGTGAAAGACTACTGGAGCGGGCGTTACCGCGAGGTGCCTTATTGGGTGATCAGCGCGGGCGCCTTGACGCTCCTGTATGTCCTGAATCCTTTGGATGTGATTCCGGACATCGTGCCTGGTTTTGGCTATTTGGATGATGCGACTCTGGTGGCGTTTTGTTTAAAACTGATCGAGCGAGAGTTGGAGAAGTATGAGGCATGGGCCGCCGCCCATTCGCCCGGCAAGGCGAAGAAGGACGGGAAAGTGATGGGTGTTTGATCAACCGCTACAGACTGACCACCTGCTGAGCGCGCTGGCTTTCGAGGGCGGCGGCGAAGATTTCCTGAGTGGCGACGGCTTCTTCAGGGGTGGCGCAGCCAAAGCGGCCGTCGAGTTTGCCTTCTCGCTCCATGAGGAAGGCAGCCCACATCTGCTGGATGACATCGGCGAAGCCGGGCTCGAAGATACCGCCGGTGACAACTTTGAAGGGGGTGCCGAAGCCAAGGTCGGTCTTTTTCCAGTACTGCTCTTTGCCGACTTCGAACAGCCATAGGGTTTTGGGTTCCTTCGTGCTGTAGCGGGCGCCGCCTTCAGTGCCGAGGACTTCGAGGAACCAAGTGTTGGTCTCACCGGGCGCGAGGCGTTTCATTTCGAGACGCATGGGCACCTCCTGGCCATCGATCTGCGTCCAACAATGGAGCATGGCATTGTCCCAGGTGTCGCAGGCGGTCATGCCGCCCTTGCCATCGGGGCGCTCGGGATAGCCTTTTTGCAACTGGGCAAAGAGGCGCTGAGGTTTCCAACCGAGGCGAAGGGGAAGGTGGCAGGCGTGCATGCCCAGGTCGCCGAGCACGCCGATCTCGCCACAAGTGCGGCTGAAGCGTTTCCAATTGGCGGGCTTGGTGGCATCGAGATCGCTGCTGTGATGGAAGCCGGAGACGACCTGGAGGATGCGGCCGATCTTGCCGGAAGTGGCGGCGGCGATGACGCGCTGGGCTCCGGGGAAAAAGGGGAACTCTGAACTGCACCGCACGAAGCGGCCGGTGCGTCGGCAGGCCTCAAGGATGTTTCGTGATGAGGCGAGGTCCATGCCGAAGGGCTTTTCCGCGAAGAGATCTTTGCCGGCCTCCAGGACGTCGATGTAGAGCTTTTCGTGGAGGTTGTGCGGTACGGCCACGTAAACGACATCGACGGCAGGATTGGCGAGGAGTTCCTTGTAATCGCCGGTGATCTGGGTGCAGGAGGGAATGC
>JAXMIV010000101.1:0-2821 GCA_034377045.1 Prosthecobacter sp.
GAAGTGTCCCCACTGCTATACGCAGATCGCTGCGGGCAGGGATGCTTGCGTCTGCGGCTTCTCGGCCGCGGCGATCCGCGCCTTTTTGGGCTCAGAGTGGATCAATCTGGAGCGGATCACCGACAATTCGCATCGCCTGAACCTGCGCGATACCCGGTACCTGGAGACGCTGCTGGATGATTTCGAACGCTGTTTCCCACAGGTGTTTTTGGCCGTGTATGTCGGTCCGCTGCCGACGGAACTGACGGTCAGTGACTTTGGTTTCTGGCTCATCAACCACGGTGCCTTTCACACCCACCTCGCCGCGAAGCGCAACGACTTCGGCATGGTCCTGGTGATCGACCCGTTGCGCCGCAGCGCCGGGCTGACGATTGGCTATGCTCTGGAATCCGTGCTGCCGGAGGCGGCATTGACCACCGTGCTCACCCGCATTCGTCCGCGGCTCACAAGGTCGAACTTTACCGGCGCCATCGAATCCGGCGTACGCCACATTAAAAAAGCCCTGTGCGCCCGCGCTACGACCGTGCCCAGCTACCAGCCCGAACTGCCACCACCGACCGGCGATCTGGCCCTCCTGGGTCTGCAGACCCTGCGCCGCAACCACCACCGCCCCGCCCCGGATGCCCACCGCCATTTCCAGTCTTAGGTCTCGGACCATTCCTTCCTGGCTCGGCGTGATCGCCTTCATCGTGTCCGCCCTCCCGGGTGAAATGTGCCTAGGTCAAGTAGATGAGGCTCTGCCCCTGCCCCAATGGAGTGATGAGGCCACGGGCACCGATGCCGATCTCGGCGCGCAATTCAACAACCTGCTGCCGCCGCCGCCGGACTTGCGGAGATGGGTGGAAACAGGTCCCCTCCTCGAGAATGGCCCACCGACGATCCTTCCTCAGTACAGCGATTTAAGCCCCCACGATCTCGCCCTGTTTCTGCACGGCAGCATTTTAGAACCAGGCCAGGATTCAACCGCCGGTGTGGGTCCGACTCCAGCCGTAAAGCTCCGCGACCTGCCGCAAAATATCCTCCTTCAAACGTACCAATCAGGCGCGCAGGAGTATCTCATTGATCCTCAGACATTGGTGCCGGAAGTGGCGCGAATGGATTTGGCGCGGCTTCTCGAATTTCACGGCGCCGACTCGCGCATTCGGTTGTTCCTGCTGGTGATTGACGGGGATCAAAAGCTTCCTGAACGGGTAGTCCTGGATTCCATCGCGCAGGGGGCATTGACCAAACTGGATGCTTGCCTGGCGGTCTATCCTCTGGGTGAACCCTGGCGTGCGCGTTTCCTCGTCAGCAAATCCCTGCATCAGGCGGTGCCCGTCCAGGGTCTGACCGAACTGGCCGAAGATTGCATTCACGATGCCCAGAGATCCGCTGACCCCGCGCAGCAACTGCAGCGTTTCGCCATCCGCCTTTCCACCCGGCTGTTCTGGCTGGAGAAGGATCTCCCTGCCGGCGTGGTCGGGCAGTCCTCCGCGCCGCTTCACGAGGTGGCTCAGGGAAGTGCGGCGGCTCTAGCCATGGCTGAAACGGCTCCCAGGGACGGTTCCGCATGGCTTTCGGTGGTTCGGGGAATCGCTCTGCTAACCCTGCTGGGCGGCGGCCCTGCCTTGTTTTTTATTCTTCGCAGGCGCGGGCGGCATCATCAGTTTTCTCATGTCTGGATGTTGCCGGACCTGGATGTGCCGCCGCGGCTTGGCGGGAACTTCTCCGGCGGCACCAGCGCGGTGATTAATTTTGGACCGCAGGCCCGCTGATCTGCGCGTAATCCCGTTTTTCAGACGTCAGCATCTTCGTCGGCCCGCCGCGGTAATCGGAATGCCCGCTCTCATTCCGATAAGCGCGACCAGCATCTGGGCTGCGAATGTCGAAGAAGCCGATGCACCAACGGATCATCTCCAGGAAAAACCGGCTTGAATTTCGGCGGTTTGCATGCGAAAATTCACATGGAAGTGGAATTTGACCTGAAACCTTCAGCCCTCAACCGCTATGGACGACCCCAACGATGACAGCCTGTTTAAAAACGTGCATCGCCACAAAAACAGGAGCGGCCGCGCCAAGACACCCTGGCTTGCCAGTGGCGCCGCAGTCACCGTAGTGGGTCTTCTCTTCCTGCCCACGATCTTCATGACTTCCATCGGACTCGCGCTCATCGGAGTCGGTGTGGCGATGATGGTGGTGGGCGCACTGCGGACCCTGCGCAGCGCCTCGGCCAAGGCAGTGAAGTCGAAATACGTGCGCTAGTGCCGCCCGTCCTTGGCCAATGGGCTGAACGAAGACGAGCGCGGCGGGCGTTTATTCCCGCCATGATTCGCCGGATTCTCTCCTCCCTGTCCTGCCTCTCGATTCTCTGTCTCGGCAACCCCGGCCACGCGGCCGCGCCCGCGGAACACGTCATTTTGGTGAGCATCGACGGCTGGGCGCATCACTACTTTGACGATCCCAAGTGCCAGATGCCCGCCGTGAAAAAACTCGCGGCCGAAGGCATGCGCGCCAAGCGCATGGAATGCAGTTTCCCGACCGTCACCTGGACCAATCACACCACGTTGGTGACCGGAGTGAATCCGGGACGGCACGGCGTGATTTCCAATGACTATTTCGACCGGACCCAGTGGAAAAAGATCCCCTTCATCCCCGACCCCATCTTCAACAAGGATGAGATCGTCAAGGTTCCCACCATCTATGACATCGCGAAACAGGCCGGCATGACCACCGCCGGCGTCATCTGGCCCGCGACACGCGGCGCCAAGACGCTCGACTGGACCGTGCCCGATGTCTTTGAACAAACGCTGTTCGAGCAATACAGCACGCCGGCCCTGCTCGC
>JAXMIV010000102.1:0-6852 GCA_034377045.1 Prosthecobacter sp.
ACGGCTTCGCCTCCAGCGACGCGCAGACCAGTTCGTGGGAATTGCGCGCGAAGACTTTCTTGTTGGCATAACTGGCCGCGGACCAGTTCACCTTGCGGCCGGAGAACGGTTGATCGGGCTCGAGGATCTTGGCGCGGCTGATCTCTTCGTAACCCTTTGCGCTGAGCCGCGCGCGGATGACTTCGCCCTGGTCATTGTAGAGGAGCACCGTATCGCCATTGGCGGTTAGGTGAATGGCGGCGCCGCTGCCTTTGGAGGTCACGTCCTTGTTGCTCCAGAGTTCCTTGCCGGTCGCCGCATCGAGGCAGACCAGAGGCCCCGCCGTCTTCGCGGAAAACACCTGCCCTCCGCGCAGCAGCGGCGTGGAGGTGTTGCTCAGGATGCGATGCGTGAGCGATCGTGTCTCCGGCCACACGGCGGTGGCGCCGGGTTTGTCGGATTGCAGTTTGAACATCAGCCCGCTGATCAGCAGGCGGTCGCCGTCGCAGACGGGTGTGGAGGTGCCATTGTTGTTGTCCGTCAGCAGACGCTCGCGCCAGAGCAGCCCGCCGGTGGTGGGATCGAGTGCGGATACGGATTGCTGCGTCCAAACGATCAACTGACGTTTGCCGGCCGCCGTGATCACGATTGGCGAGGCATTATGAGCGTCTTCATCGAGCGCGCGCCACACTTCCTTGCCGGTGGCCTTGTCGAGCGCCAGCACACAGGCATCGGGCCAGTTGTGATCTGAGACCGGATTGCAATAGAGGGTATGGGGTGAAGGTGACGAATTTGTCACTGTACACGCGGGGCTAAAATGCGAAGAAGGTGCTGATGGCAGCAGAGGCGCAGGGCAGTCCGAGCAAACTGATTCTGGAGCGTGATCTCCAGGGCTGGAGTCTGCTTGAGCGTTTCCTGCGTGTGCTTGATGAGGTCAGCACGCAGGTGGCTCCCAGCAAGCGCGAAGACCACGGGCTGCGAACGCTGGATCGACGCGCCTACTTCGGCATGTTCCTGCTGGGTTTGTTCAACCCGGTGGTCACCTCCATGCGTGCCTTATGCGCCGCCAGTGCTCTGCCGCGGGTGCGGCAACTCACCGGCCATGGCGTTGTGGGACTGTCGCGCTTTTCGGAAGCTCAGCAGGTCTTCAGTCCGCAGATTCTACAGCCGGTGCTTGCCGAATTGCTCAAGCAGAGTGCCATGCGCGAAGTCATCAGCGCGAAATTTGGACGCATCAGCCCGCAAGCCCTGCGGGTGGTGGACTCTACGGTGTGGAAAGTGATCCCGCGGATGCAATGGGCGCAGTGGCGCCATCAGCACATCGACCAAAAAGCGCTGCGCCTGCATGTGAAGCTGCGCCTAAGCGACCTGCAGCCGACCTGTTCGACCATCACCACAGGCAAAAGCTGCGAGCGCGCCGTGCTGCGGGCCAATGTCGCGCCGGGAGAATTTTACATTGGGGATCGCTACTATGGGGAGAGTTACGACTTCTTTGAACACCTGCGCTCGGCAGGCTGCGGCTTTGTGCTGCGGGTGCGCAACGAGGCTGTCCTGAAAGTCATCAAGCCACACTCCATAGGGGCTGAGGCGGCCACAAAGGGTGTGCGCCTTGATGCCCAGGTGATGCTGGGCAGCGGCCATGACAAAGGTCCTTGGCGGGTGGTGATCTTTCAGACTGCGGTCATGAAGCAGGAGGCCATTGTGGTGACCAGCGAGGAGTGCGTGCAACTCAGCGCTGAGGAGGTGATGGAACTCTACCGCCACCGCTGGCAGGTAGAGATGTTCTTTCGCTGGCTCAAATGCCTGGTGCCTTGCCGGCACTGGTTTGCTGAGAGTCAGCAGGGGGTAACCATCCAGGTGTATCTGGCACTCATTGAGGCGCTATTGTTGGCTGAACTGGTGGAGGCCAAGCCGAACAAGCGAATGATGGAACTGCTCCATTGGCATCAAATAGGCTGGGCCAGCGACGCCGACCTGGCTGCGGGCCTCGTGCAGCAGCAGGCCATCAGGAAGCGCCGGGCAGAAGCAAAAAAAACGATCTGATCGCGCAAGGCAGATCACTGCGTGTGAATCTGCCACGCCTTGCCATGCCTGCAACTCGTCGCCATCGCCGCAACGCTGGCACCTCGGTCCTCGCCACTTGACGCCGCACTAGCCTTACTTCTGCCTTACCGCCACTTGAGAGTCATTCTCGGAACACAACTGGCCTCCGGCCTGTCACTGGCCTGAGGCTTCCAGCCTACAGCCATCAGAACCCAATTTTAGGCTGGGTGCGCAGCCGCGAAGCGAACCCTCAATCCGCTGACAGCCTGAAAGGTGACAGCCTGAAAGGCTATCCGATCGGCTCACTTGCTCAGCTCCAGCATCCGCAAAATCGGCTTCTCCGCCCGCACCCGGATCTCCTCCGGCATCGTCACCTGCGGCGCGAGGTTCAGCAGCGCATCATGCAGCTTCTGCAGGGTGTTCAGTTTCATGTACCGGCAGTCGGCACAGGCGCAATGGCCGGTGGGACCGGGAATAAATCGTTTATTCGGCACTTCCCGCTCCAGGCGGTGCAGCATGCCCGACTCAGTCACCACAATGAAGGTATCCGCGGGCGTATCGCGGCAATAAGCCACCATCTTTTCCGTGGAACAGACTTCATCCGCCAGCATCCGCACCGTGTAGGTGCATTCGGGGTGGGCGACAACTTTCGCGTCCGGATACTGGTCTTTGATGCCCTGAATGCTGTCTCGCGTAAACTCGACATGCACGTAGCAGGCGCCTTTCCACAGATCCATCTTCCGGCCCGTCTGCTCCATCACCCACGAACCGAGGTTTTGATCCGGCACGAACAGGATCGGCCGATCCGCCGGCGCGGCATTGACGATCTTCACGGCATTGCCACTGGTGCAAATGCAGTCGCTCAACGCCTTCACGTGCGCACTGCAGTTGATGTACGCGATCACGTAATAGTTCTTGGCCGCATTCGCCTTCAGAAAAGCCTCAAGCTGCGGGCCGGGGCAGCTTTGTTCCAGCGAGCAACCGGCATTCGCATCCGGCAACACGACGATCTTCCCCGGGTTCACGATCTTGGCCGTTTCCGCCATGAAGTGAACACCACAAAAGGCGATGACATCGGCTTTGGTTTCCTTCGCCTTGTAGGCCAAGCCGAGGGAATCACCGACAAAGTCCGCGATTTCCTGAATGTCCCGCGTCTGATAGTTGTGGGCAAGAATGACCGCGTTGCGCTCCTTCTTCAGGCGGCGAATATCGGCAACAAGGCTGGGCGTGGCGACGGCGACCATGCGCAACTTTAACCGGTAAGATCGCAAGCTCAAGGGACTTCCCTCAATCGCCTTTTCCGAATATCGTCGGAATATAAAAGACCGCGGCAACGTCGAAATCCGAGTCTGAATAAATACCATGAAGACTATTTCTCCCCTTTTCGTGCTGGGCGTGGCCTTGGCACTCGTCAGTTGCGACCGCCCGCAGCAGACCCCGCAAGCCGACACGGCGGCGGATGATGCCCGCAGGCAGCTCGAAGAAACCCGCGCCGCCTTCGAGCAGCAGGCCGCCGACATGGACGCCCGCAGCGCCCGCCTTCAGCAGCAAGTCGCTGATCTGCAAAATTCCCTCCGCGACAAGGAAAACGCCGAACTCAACGCCCAACTGGCGGCCATCCAGGAGGAAAACCGGCGCCTCCAGGCCGATGCCGACGCAGCCCGCCGCCGCAGTGAGGAATTGCGCGATCGCTTGGCCGCCACCCCCGTTATCTCGCCTTCGGCGGCGCAGCCGTGGAACGAACCCTCGGCGGATTACTCGATGTTTTATGACGACCTGAGCCCCCATGGCAATTGGCTCGATGTCGAAGGCTACGGCTACGCCTGGCGTCCGAATCTCGCGGAACGCACTGGCTGGCGGCCTTACATGGATGGGCGCTGGGCCTGGAGCGATCAGGGCTGGGCCTGGGATTCCAATGAACCCTTCGGCTGGGCCACCTATCACTACGGCCGCTGGGTCCGCATCGCCCGTCACGGCTGGATCTGGGTCCCGGGCCGCGAATGGGCGCCCGCCTGGGTTTCCTGGCGCTCCGGCGATGACTGCGTCGGCTGGGCCCCCCTGCCGCCCCCCCGCCGTGGCGGTTACATCAGCGTCGGTTACGACGCCGACGTCTATTATGACCTCAGCCCCAGCAGCTACATCTTCATCGAGACGACGAATTTTGCCCGGCCCAGCTATGTGAATGTCAGCCTGTCCTTCACCAACGTCACCCGGATCTTCCAGACCACGGTCAACGTCACCAACATCGTCCACGTCAATAACATCTTCATCAATCGTGGCGGACCTGACCGCGACTGGGTGGAGCGCCGCTGCGGCCGCTCCGTACCTCGCGCCGAAGTCCAGATCGTGCGTAACATCGATCGCAGCCATTGGCGGCGCCCCGCCGGTCGCGAGCGCGACGGCGTCATCAACCTCGTCGCCGGGCAGTTGCCGGCCATCCCTGGCGGACAATTCCGCGCTCCCACCAGGGTGGCCGAGCGCGTCACCCGCCCCGTCCTCGTCGACTCCTGGGCTGAAGTCCCCACTGAGCGCCGTGGTGAACTGCGGGAAGTGGTCACCCGCCAGGCGCGCGAGCGCCCGTCCCCCCGTCCTGGCACCGCCACTCCTCCCGCCGCCCCCACGACTCAGCCCGCTTCCCCAGTCGCCACGAATCCCCCTGCTCCTGGCCCCCTCGGTGGCGTCGCCGATCCCTCAGTCCCCACCCCCCCGAAACCCAAAACGACACAGGGCAGCGGCAAGTTCTCTGGCTTCACCAAGACTACCACACCGCCCGCACCCACGCCCCCAACGGTCATTCCTCCGGCGCCCGCACCCCGCCCCACCAACCCTGTGACTAGCACCCCAGTCCCGGATCCCTCGGCTCCTGCCACCGCCCCGAAACCCAGGACACCACAGGGCAGCGGCAAATTCTCCGGTTTCAACAAGCCTGCCACGCCGGTTCCCGCCGTCACACCGCCGCCTACAGTCATGCCGGCACCCACCCCAAATCAACCCACACCCAGCCCCGCCACCGCACCTGCGACCCCTCCCGCTCGCAAATTGCCGCCGGGTGGCAAATTCCCCGGCTTCACGAAGCCTGCCGAGCCGGCCCCCGCCGTCACACCGCCGCCCGCTGTCACGCCGGCACCCGCCCCAACTCCACCCGCACCTAGCCCCGCCACCACACCCGCGACCGGTACCCTCGGTGGCATTCCTGATCCCGCAGTTCCCGCCACCCCTCCCGCTCGCAAATTGCCGCCCGGCGGCAAATTCCCCGGCTTCCCGAAGCCCACCGCGCCACCGCCCGCCACCACACCGGCACCAGCACCTACGCCCACGCCGCCGGCTCCCGCGAACAACAACGAATCAGATCGCCGGTCACGCGAAGCCGAAGCTGAAAAAGCCCGTCAGGCAGCCGCCAACGAGCAACTTCGCGAAGAAGCCCGTCAGCAGACCGAAGCCCTGCGTGCCCGCCAAGCCGCCGCGATGGCCCAACAACAAGCCGCACGTCAGGAAGCCGCCCGCCAGCAGGCCGAACTAAGATCGCGCGAAGCCGCCGCGGCCGCCCAGCAGCAAGAAGCCGCCCGCCAAAACGTCATGGCCGCCCAACAACAAGCCGACGCCGCCCGCGCCCGCGAAGCCCTCCAGCAGGCGCAGCAACAAAAAATCCGCGAAGCCCAGGAGTTCGCCGCCAGGCGCCTCCAAGCCGAACAAGCCCGCGCCGCCTCCCTCCAGGCCCAACAAGAAGCATCGCAACGCCAAACCGAACAACTCGCCGCCCAACGCGAAGCCATGCGCCAGCAGCAAGAGCTCGCCCAGCGTGAAGCCATGCGCCAACAACAGGAGGCCGCTCAACGCGCCGCAGTAGAAGCCGCCCGCCGCGCCGCCGAAGACAACCAACGCCGCGCCGCCGAAGACGCCCGCCGCCAACAGCAACAGCAACAGCAACAGCAACAATCCCCACCCGATTCGCCCCAAGAAAACGGCGAACGCCGCCGCGGCAGATAAGCAGGTCGGACGTATCAAGCAAAGCCCCGGATACGCACCGCATCATCGCGCGAAGCGCCTTGGACTGCGCGTGAGTTGCCGGCTTCGCCGCCCTACGGGCAACCTTCGGCTGGCGGTCTGCGCTTCGCTACGGCTGTCACCGCTTTGCGCGAGCGGACTTGTCCGCGCAAAACCCAACGCCCCTCCTTTCTGGGCCAGAGAAAGGCACCCCCAGGGCTGGCGAGTTCCATCGAGATTGGGATGTAAACGATTGGCGCTAAGCCTCGGCAGGGTGGCGTGGCCACTCCCGTACCGATCCTATCAGACCTTTCCAAAACTTGATCCAAGACGGTCTGATAAATGCTGCATACTAGCGCGAATTGCGAGCTTTAGACGCGATTCCAATCTTTGCCTCGAATTCTACAAGATGCAGTTTGATTCTGCTTTCCTCATTGCCTTTATTCTTAATATCTCATTAATGTCCCAATGAGCGCCAAAATATGAAAGTTGACCCCACTGTTTCCATACTAACGAGCAGAGGAGTGCTCATCGCTCAAACATTTCTGGCCCTCACTGCGACACTCGTATTGAGTCGCAACTTTCGGGAATTAACGGGAAATCTAGGGGCGGCAATATATGCGGTGTTTCTCGTGAGCCTTTTGTTTTTAAGCCTTCTGTATATTTATAATATGCATAGGAGGAAGCTTCACAGATATTGCCGGGCTATTCCTCACCTTCATTATGTCAATCATATCATTCGAGACACACTTGCTGCACTTAAACTTGGTAAAGATGAGTTTGAAAGTGAGTCCATTGACCAAAATCGTCAATATCTGAGTACCCAATTAAGCAACGTCCTAACCT
>JAXMIV010000103.1:0-11465 GCA_034377045.1 Prosthecobacter sp.
AGGTTAGCAGCGCGGGTTTCTTCTTTTTGAGCGCGTTCTCGACTTCGTCCCACGAGACCGGCGTCGATACGGTTGGGCGCTCCTTGGCACGCAGCGAGTAGACGTTGACGGTGGTCTTGTGGTCATCGTTCTGACTCCAGTCGACGAGAACTTTTCCCGTCCGAAGTTTCTTTTGCATTTTCGAGACGACGAGCTCTGGAAACTGACCTTCCAGCAAGGTGGCCACGGCGTGGGCGTAGGGGCCGGTTTTCGCGTACGTGATGGGCGTGTTGAGCGGCACGTAAATCTGCAATCCCTTTGAACCGGAGGTCTTGGCGAAACTCTGCAAGCCCATCGCATCGAAGAGCCGCTTGAGCAGCAGGCCGACTTTGCAGCACTGGATAATATCGGTCGGTGGACCGGGATCAAGGTCGAAGGCGAGGACCGTCGGCCGGGTGATGGCCTTGGCACGATGCAGGAATGCGTGGAACTCGAGATTGGCGAGATTCGCGGCCCAGACGAGTGCCGGCAGTGAATGAATGGTGCAATAGTTGATGACCGTTCCATCCGACCGGTCAACATCCGTGGTCTTCAGCCATTTTGGCCGATGGGCGGGGCATTGCTTTTCATAAAAGAAGAAGCCGTCGACGCCGTCGGGATAGCGTTTGAGGGTGATGGCCCGTGCTTTAAGATGTGGCAGGAACACGGGCGAAATTTGGACATAGTAGTCGATGACGTCGCCTTTGGTGAAACCGGCCTCCGGGTAGAACACCTTCTCCAGGTTGCTGACCGGCACCTGCACGCCGTCCACATTCAATGTCGATGGGGTTGCCATATCAGGACGCCTTTTCACGGGTGACTTCACGCGCCTTTTTGTCTTCCCGCAAGCCCAGAAAAACGGGCTGGCGCAGGCGGTTGTCGCGGGTCCATTCGGCAAACTTGACCTGGCAGACCAGTTGCGGTTTCAGCCAGGTGCACCGCCGCATCTCCGCCACCGTGATGCCCTGTCCCCAGCGGCCGCTGGTCTTGGCCGGCAGATTGGCGAAGGGGCATTTTGTCCGGACGAGTTTTTGAAACTGGGCATGCAGGGCGCGCAGCAGCTTGTCATTAAATCCGGTGCCAACTTTGCCGACACATTGGAGTTCCCTGCCGGCGTAAACGCCGAGCACGAGCGAACCAAAATGAGTGCGGCTGCCCCCAGGTTCAGTATAACCACCGATGACGAATTCCTGTTCCCTGACGATCTTCAGCTTGATCCAACTGCCGCTGCGCTGGCCGGCTTCGTAGCGTGAGTCCTTGCGTTTGCCGATGAGGCCCTCCAGTCCCAGATGCCGGATCTTTTTGAGCAGCGTTTCGGCCTTGCCCTCGAGGGAGGCGGAGTAACGCAAAATCTTTGGGGCGTCCGCGAGGAGATCTTTCAGGAGCTCTTTGCGTTCGGTGAGGGGCAGGCCGCGCAAATCTTTGCCGTCGAGCCTCGGCAGGTCGAAGGCGTAGAAGCACAACGGCGGCCGCGCCTGGCCTAACTCAAAAGCTTGCAACATCTGAAACGAAGACCGGCCTTTGGCATCCATGGCGACGATTTCGCCGTCAATGACGCAGTCGCGCGCGGAGAGTTGTTGGACGGCCTCGAGTACCTCGGGGAATTTCGCTCCGAGGTCGTTCTCAGTGCGGGAAAGCAACTGGGCTTCGGCGCCGCCTTTGAGAGCGAGGGCGCGGAAGCCGTCGAACTTGATCTCGTAAATCCAACCATCCCCGGCAGGCGGAGTGGCGACGAGGCGCGCCTTCATCGGTTCGATGAATTTGGGAATGGGAAGCGCCTTGGCGCGCTTGGCGGCCGTAGTCTTGTTGCCGTTGGTCTTAGTTGGTTTCGATTGCCAGACCCGCTCGCCTTTGGCGAGTTGAGTCATGCTTTGTCCTGACAAGGCTGAGGTGTCATCGAGGCGTTTGGAGATGGGTTTGACGGTTTCACCGCCACGGATCAGCAGCCATTGATCGGAGTGGCGCAATTGCACGAGGTACCATTCGCCCTTCAACTTTTTGCCGGAAAGCGTGAAGTGAAGTTTGCCATGCGCGAGATCCTTGAGCGGCGCCTTGGTGAGCGGTTCGAAGGTGCCGATGTCCCAGACCATGACGGTGCCGCCGCCGTATTGGCCCGCGGGAATGGTGCCTTCAAAATCCATGTAGGACACCGGGTGATCCTCGACATGGACGGCTAGGCGCTTTTCACCTTTGGTGAAGGGGATGCCTTTGGGCACGGCCCAGGATTTCAGTGTGCCACCGAGTTCTAGCCGAAAGTCATAGTGCAGGCGCGAGGCCGCATGCTTTTGTACGACAAAGCGATGGGCGCCGCCGCGGCGTGCCTTGGGCGCGGAGGACGGTTCCGCGGTCTTTTTGAAGTCCCGTTTTCTGATGTATTCCTTGAGCGACATGGCGCGCTTGCGGCAGCCCCGAGATCAGGCGGCCTTTTTTCGTCCCTTGGGTTTTGCCCTGGCGGCTGTCTTCGCGGTTGCCTTTTTAGCGCTGGTCTTCCTGGCGGTGGACTTGGCTTTATCTTTGCCACCGGCTTTCTGAATGCTCTCCTGGAGAACGGCCACGAGATCGATGACATTGGAGGGATATTTCTTCTTCGGTGTGTGCGCGGGTTTGGCGTCACCATGGGCGAGTTTGTCCTCGATCATGTCTTCGAGGGCTTCGCGATAATCGTCCTTGTACTCTTCCGAATTCCAGGGTGCGGTCATGCTCTCGATGAGCTTTAATGCCATCGTCATCTCGGGCTTGGAGACGGACTTCTCAGCCGGTGCTTTGAATTCGTCGGCAGCGACCAACTCGTCGGGGAAGTGCATCAACTCAAGCATCAGGCCATCTTCCTGAGGTTTGACCGCGGCGAGGTGTTGGCGGGTTTTGATGACAACCTTGGCGATGGCGATTTTCTCGGTCGATTTGAGCGCCTCGCGCAAGAGCACGTAGGCTTTCCCGCCGCCCTTGATCACCTCCATATAGTAGGGTTTGTAGAAGAGCAGGGGATCGACCTCGGCAAGTTTGACAAAATTGATGATGTCGACGGTTTGGGTGGCTTCAATATCGACGCGTTTGAAGTCTGCATCCTTGAGGACGACGAACTTTCCCTTCTCATATTCGTAGCCTTTAACGACCTTCTCCCAGGGCACTTCCTTGCCGTCGGCCTCGGCGACGCGCTTGTAGTTGACGGGGCTCAGATCAGGCGTGCGCAGGAGGCGGAAATGCAATTCTTCGCGGCGAGTGGCGGGATAGAGCGAGACCGGGATCGAAACGAGCCCGAAGCTGATGGCGCCTTTCCAGATGGCTCTCATGGTGGTATGCGAGTGGCAGGTTGCAGGATGTCATCGGCTGCGGTTCGGCCGGTGGCTCTATGGAAGTGGTGGACTCAGGTGGCGGCGATTTTCTTGAGGATTTCGTAAGCGGCGACCTGCTTGCCTTGTTCGAGAGCTTTAAGCGCCCGCCTAACGTTGCGTTTGATCGAAGTGAGGTCGTCGTCGGTGTCCTCATCGGGTTCGGTTTCGGCCGTTGGGAAGGGCAGAATTTTGGCGGTCTTGGTTTTGGATTTGGTGCGGCCTTTCGGCGCGCGTTTGACCCTGCTCTTTGACTTTGAGTTTGGCTTCGAGCGCGGAGCAGTGGTGTAGAGGTCATAGTTTACCGCGATGATGCGTTTGCCCGCAAAGGACTCCAGCGAGTGGAGAAAGATGAGGATTTGACCGTGAGATTTTGCGTCCAGGCCGACCGTTCCGTAGTCCGCCTTAGTGCCGACGGTGCTTTGATGAACGGTCATTACCCGCTGCTCCTTGAGGGCCTTTTGCAAGGCCCTGTCCTTGGCGGGTTCGCTCAAGAGCAGGTGTTGCCTGGGTTTTCCGGCGGCGGCGATGATGGATTGGAAGCGGACGGTCTTCATGATTGCAGGCTAGAAGAGAGACGAAGACAAATCGCCCCTGTTTGGGATGAAAAAGACAAGAGGGACTGAGGCGCGGTACGGTCTTGAGCGGGAGGAGACACGATGCCATGAATGATGAAAACTCGAAATGGTACCCTGATGGCCGTGGCGCTGGCGGCACTCAGTTTTTTGACCTGGTCGATTGCCCAGACGCCCAATCCGGCGAGTCCGGCGCCTCCTGGTGCGCCAGCGGATGCGAGTCCGTCGGCCCCGGCTGCGGAGACGCCCGCGGGAGCTCCGCCTCCTGGAGCGACTTCGGTGACGGGCTCCATTGGCATTGCCGTGTATAACAACATTGTTTACTTGATTCGTGAGGGCGGAGCGACGCGGCTGGATGCGGCGGCGATTCCTCCTGGACACATGATGACCTTGGACGGGCGCCTGGCGCCTTTGCCACCGGGAATCAAACTGCCGGGGGCTGATTTGCCGGCCACGGTTGATCCGCGGCCCGCGCCCAAGCCGCGCGTCCGGTAGTAGCACATCCATAAATGCTGCCCCGGACGATCTACTGCAACAACCCCATCCTGCGCATGATTGGAAATAGCTCCGCCAAAACCACGATCGCTGACGCAACGATACCCGACCCGGAAGAACTGGAACAGCGGGATGTGGGAGAACTGCGGGGCATTCCCATGCCGCGCAAGGTCCGCCGTGATCGCGATTCCGCCGAGGAAGGCGCGGATGATGAGGACGTGAACGAGGATGTCGAACTGGATGATGACCTGCCAGATCGCGAAAAGGAAGATCTACAGCAAGGGGATGAAGGCATTGATGATGCCTAACAGGAAGAGTCGGATTGTCTGCGGAAGGACAAGCGTTAGCTCCGGTCACGCGCTAGCGAACCGGCGTCCCTGGAGGAGCCTGCAGGCTGATGCCGAATTGTTTGGCGACGTTTTCGATATCTGAGTTGACCAAGTCACGGGAGATGTTTTTGGTCAGGCGCGTCTTGAGCGCTGAGTCAACATACTCAAGGATGGCATTGTTCACTTCCGGCGGGGCGGCAAACATCCAATTCTCAGCCCCATGTTCACGGAGCAAGGTGGTGATGTTTTTCCCGAGCCATTCCAGGAGGCGCTTATTCTCCTCAATGGCGATCCGCGGTTTCTCCAGGGTGCCTTTGGCGTTGAGGGCATCGCCGGAATTGTCGCGGGCGCCAGCCTGGTCTGTATATTTTTCACCGATCTTGAGATGGGATGCGATCGGCTGTACGTCGGCCAGTGAGCGCAGGCGATGACGCGGGCCGACGGTTTCCACGGAGAACATTCTGAGTCTGCCCCGGTCCGCCACGACGATGAAAGGAGTTGCCATAGAGTATTAGAGGTTCGCAAGGGGAGACGAGCCTGCGCTTATAAATAATCGATGACTTGATCGCAAGACGGGTGTCTTCCGCATGTCCGTGTTTCATGGGAGAGGCCCACGCCATTGAATAGCTCTCATTCGGCGTCGGATTTCTGCGGCCAGTTTTCAGCGGCTGCCAGAAGCTTGCCGACCTCGTCGTCCGTGGTCTGGTCGAATTCCTCGTAGAACTCGCCTACGCTGCGAAAGGATTCTGGCGCGGCGAGGCAGATGACTTCGTCAGCCTCGTTCTGAAGATTTGCGCAGGCTTCTGCAGATCCGACCGGGACGGCTACCACACAGCGGGCCACGCCGTGCTTCTTCAGGGCCTTGACCGCGGCGCGCATAGTCGCGCCAGTCGCCAGGCCATCGTCCGCGAGGATCACCGTCTTGCCGGTGAGATCAGGCGCCGCGCGCCCCCGGCGGTAGGCCGATTCCCGGCGTGCCAATTCCCGGGATTCACGCTCAATGGCCTTGGCCAACGCTCCCCGGGCATCCGAGAGGAGGGAGATGACCTCTTCATTGAGCACGGTGACCCCACCGGAAGCGATGGCGCCCATGGCGAGTTCCTCGTGACCCGGCATACCGAGTTTGCGTACCATCCACACGTCCAACCTGACGCCCAGAGCGGCGGCGATCTCGAAAGCGACCGGCACCCCGCCTCGTGGCAGGCCCAGCACGACGAGATCCGGGCGACCCTTCCAAGGCAGCAGCCTTTGCGCCAGCCGGCGTCCTGCATCCTGGCGGTTTTCAAAGCGGACCTTTTCCGAGATCATGGGCTTGGTATTCGACGTGCGGGTGCTTCTTGGATGTCTCTCCAGACCAGCCGGGGCAAACCCTGGGTAAAGCTTTCTGTAATCGCATAGACGTAGTTTTCGATCAGATTCCGATTGAGTAGGATGTCAAAGCTTTCCGCCTCAAATCCCGCCCCTCCGATGCCCCCCGGTCCGGTTCGAGTTGCGGTTGTTGATGATCACTCCATCATGCGCGCCGTCTACCGAACCCTTGTCGAAGACGCCCCCGATCTCGACCTGGCATGGAGCGCTTCAACCGCGAAAGAGGCGCGGATGCATTTGGAACGCGATGATGTTCCGGATGTGGTCATCATGGATCTGACCTTGCCGGACGGCAGCGGGTATGAGCTGACGCGCGAATTCTTGCAGCGCTATCCCGGCCTGCCGGTGCTGGTAGTCTCCGCTCATCACGATCGCTCCTACGCCCAGGAAGCTTTTGAATGCGGCGCGCGCGGCTATCTGGTCAAAGACTCCTCCCCCCACGAACTGCTGCACGCTCTGGAAGCGGTCCGCAGCGGCGAATCCTACTTCAAGCCGCCGATTGAGGTGGCCAGTTAGCGCCGAAGCGGCGCTGGTGTGCCGGTTCTATCGATATCGAAGCGTTCCACAGCGCTCTTCCTCGATTACTTCGAATCGGCACGTTTGAGCAGACTCAGGCCAGGAAACCACTTCCGCAAATAGCCACGGTCGATGGCAGCGAGACGATCGGCCTGGACTTGAGCGTGAGCCGCGATCAGGAAATCGGGGACGAGATGCTGGCGCGGACCACCCGCTTGACGGTAGCGTTTGAAGGTGCTGCCGGCGAGGTGGGCTGTATCAGCCGAGATCAAGTCGTAGGCAATGGTCAGACGAGTGAGAAAGGCAGTCAGTTCGGCGGCGTCTGAAGTGGAAGGCGCGAGTTCGGCGAAAGCGATGGGGCTGATGATGAGCGGACCTTCGGAGGCTGCTTGCATAAGAGTCTCCATCCACTGGTCGTGGCCGGGCTCCTTTTTGATGATGGCCCAAAGGACGGAGGAATCGAGCGCCGTGGTCATGTCAGTGATGGGTGAGATCAAACATCGGCTGGGCCGCCACGCAGATCGTCAACCACGGCCTTGGCCGTCTGTTTTTCCCACGCATGTCCCTTGAGGCTCTTGACCGCCGTTTTCTGCCAATCGGCGACGGTCTTCTCCCACTCGCTGCGCTTCACTACCCTCCGTGCGGTGAGGACGGGCGCGGTTTCATCGAATTCGAGTTGGTCCCCCGCTTTAAGATTGAGCTTCTGCCGAACCGGCAGGGGGATCGTGATCTGGCCCTTGCTCGTGATGGTCGCAGTCATAGTGGAAAGTAATGCAGAGCGGTAAGGAATGCAATTCTGACTTCCAGGTGATGGCGTGCCACCTGAAGCCGGGGGAAAGCACCAGCCCATCCTTCGCTCTACGAGCTACGGAGGGCATTCTTCGCCGCTGAGACGGCGAAGAATGGCGGAAGGGGTGGGATTCGAACCCACGGTGAGGTCGCCCCCACGTCTGATTTCGAGTCAGATACTTTAGACCACTCAGCCACCCTTCCGTTTTTTGCACTGCCCAAGTGGGCGGCGAAACTAGGCGAAGTGGCGAAACTTGGCAAGAGGAGGCTCGGATTTTTGAGAATTCTCAAAAATGCGCTGCCCAGGACGAGGTTTTAACGCTGAAAAAAGAATATCGTCGTGGAACGCTTGTGGCTGCGTTGAGAAACGTTCTTTTGGACTTTTTTTGGCGGACCTCGGAGGGAAAACTTCTTGGACGGACACAAGATATAGTGCATACTCCACCCCGGCCCGCGCAACATGTGGTAGAAATCGCATTCCGGCCGATTTTTGGGCTTCTCATCGCAAATTCTATCCGTCAACCTCTCCATTATCCCGTCCTTAAATCATGGAAAAGACCTACAAGATTGGTAATCGCGAGTTCACGCTCGATAACGACAAGGCAGAAGCCGCCTTCGCGGCGAAGCGGGTCATTAATGGTCGTCAGACCATGACCTTCAACCTGCTGCCGCTCAAGTATGAGTGGTCGTACAACCTGTACAAGACCATGAAGGCCAACCATTGGGAGCCTGAGGACATCCAGATGCAGAAGGACGTGGAGCAGTGGCGCTCCAACGAGATCACTCAGAATGAGCGCTGGATCATCATGATGAGCATCGGCTATTTCTCCGCGGCCGAAGGGATTGTCGGGGACAATATCCAGCATGTGGTGCGGGAACTGGTGACGGCGCCGGAACTGAAGCTCGTGCTGGGCCGCCATGCGCATGAGGAAAACATCCATGCGGACAGCCTGCTGTACATGATTTCCTCCCTGGGCATCAACCCCCATGAATGCGAAGCGATGTTTGAGCAAATCCCGACGATCGTGCGCAAAAATGAGTTTGTGACCCGGCATTCCCACGCGCTGCGCCGCGACCTGGACCTGACCAAGCCGGAGAATAAGAAGCTCCTGGCCAAGAACATTTTCGTCTTCGGGCAGTGCATGGAGGGGACCCAGTTCTACGGCCTCTTTGGCATGATCCTCAGCCTGGCCCGGCAGCAGAAATTCGTCGGCATTGGGCAGATGTTCCAGTACACGCTGCGCGACGAAAGCAACCACATTGAGGTCTTCCGCAACCTGTTCATGGACCTGATCGAGGAGAATCCGGAAATCTGGACCACGGAATTCCGTGAGGAATTGGTGGAAACGATGCGCCAGGGGATCGCGCTGGAGAAAGAATTCATCCGCGACTGCCTGCCTGTCAGCGCCGTCGGCCTTAGCGCTGCTGAGTTCGAGCAGTACATTGATTACATTGCCGACCGTCGTCTGGAAGGCTGCGGTTTGCCCGCACTGAGCCCCGGCGTCAAGAATCCGCTGCCTTGGTTGGCGGAGCAGATGGATATCAAGCGCGAAACGAACTTCTTCGAAGGCCGCGTGACCGAATACCAGAAGGCCAGTTCGCTAGAATTGTGCTCCGACGACGAGCTTTAGTCCCTTTCTCCTCCCGCAGTCTCCCGTCCCTCCCTAACCACCACTCCCGCCATGATCGCCAAAAACCTTCTGCACGAAGACGAGCAGCTCAAGCGCCTTGTCACGACCCCCAAGGAGCAGAAGCCCCAGTATGAGTGGGGTGCATTGCTGCTTGACGTCCAGGACGCCGAGTCAGCATCGAGCGTGAAGGTCAAGGTGGGCACCCACGAGCGTGACTTTGACCTGAATGAGATCGCGAGCACGGTGGGCAATGCCCTGACCGACCTCTTTCTGGCGCGGCACCAGGACGACAACATCTTCACCGAAGAGAACCGCCAGATGGTGCAAACCATCTCCAAGGCCGTGGCGAAGGAACTGCATGGCCGCACGGTGGCCAATGATGGCGAGCCGCGCACCCTGGCAGCTCATGAGGTTTACCACATCATCGAGCGGGCGCTGATCAAGGCGAATCAGCACGCGGTGGCGAAGAGTGTCGTGGTGCGCCGCCAGCGGTTGGAAAAGGAAGGATCGGGTTCGGAAACGCCGAGCCAGCAGCCAATCCTCGTGGCCACCAAAGTCATCCGCCGCAATGGCCAGGTGGTGGCCTGGAACCACAACAAGATTGAAATCGCCGTTCGCAAGGCGTTCCTCAACCTGGAACAGGACTCCAGCCCGGCCGTGGCTGTGGCCGAGGGGTTGACCCGCCAAATGGCGTTGGAGGAACGCCAGTTCATCACCATCGAGGACTTGCAAAACCTGGTGGAGGAAGAGCTGATGCGGCAGGGGCACTTCAAGGTCGCCCGTGCCTACATTCAATATCGCAGCCTGCGCGGCCGCATGCGCGAGGAAGAGGCGGAAAAAATGGCCGAGGAAGCGGCCACCGACGATTCGCAGCAGCAATCCCTGATCCTGGTCAAGACCAGCCCGACCGAGACCACTCTTTGGGATGGGCAGGACCTGAAGCGCCGCATCGACTACGCCATGCTCGGCCTCGATCTCTGCCTGACCCGCAATGAGATCGAAATGGAACTGCGCCGCAGCATCTTCCCGGAAATCAGCCAGGAAGACCTGAAGACCACCATCACGCTGAACGCAAAGACGCTGATGGAGAAGGACGCCGACTTTGCCAAGTTCGCCGCCCGCATCCTGCTCAGCTACATCTATGAGGAAGTGCTCGGGTGGGATATCGCCGCGGATGGCATCGCCCAGCTTCCGACCTTCCATCGCCGTGCTTTCCGCCGGAATCTCCAGCGCGGTGTGGAACTGGGGCGCATTCACCCGGACATGCTGCGCTTCGACATGGATCGCCTGGCGGACGCGCTCGATCCCGCGGCGGACATGGACTTTGATTTTATCGGCATTCAGACGCTATATGACCGCTACCTCATCGTGGATAAAAAGGCGATGCCGCAGCGCCGGCTGGAGACGCCGCAGTTATTCTGGATGCGTGTGGCCATGGGCCTTTTCATGAAGGAGATGCGCGAAGAACAGCCCGGCACCACGGAGCACATCATCGCCCTGTACCGCATGTACAAGAGCCGCCGCTTCTGCAGCAGCACGCCGACTCTTTTCAACAGCGGCACCCTGCACAGCCAGCTCTCCTCCTGCTATCTCTACAAGGTGGATGACAGCATCGAAAGCATCATGCAGCGCGGCATTGCCGAGAACGCCTACCTGTCCAAATGGGCCGGCGGCCTGGGCGGCAGTTGGACTTCAGTGCGCGGCACCGGCAGCTACATCAAGGGCACCAATGGCGAAAGCCAGGGCGTCATTCCTTTCCTGAAGTTGCACAATGACCAGCTCGTGGCGGTGAATCAGGGCGGCAAGCGCCGAGGCTCCGGTTGTGCCTACCTGGAAGTGTGGCATAACGACATCGAAGACTTTCTCGAACTGCGCGTCAACACCGGTGACGAACGCCGCCGCACGCACGATCTGAACACGGCGAACTGGATTCCCGATCTGTTCATGAAGCGCTTTGAATCGCGTGGCGACTGGACCCTTTTCCGCAGCAACGAAGTGCCGGATCTGCACAATCTCTACGGCAGCGCCTTTGAAAAACGCTACACCGAATATGAAGCGATGGTGGATCGCGGCCTGGTTTGGGGCCGCAAGGTCGCCGCGGTGGATCTGTGGAAGAAGATGTTGAAGTCCATCTTCGAAACCGGCCATCCCTGGATCACCTTCAAGGACCCGTGCAACGTCCGCAGCCCACAGGATCACGTGGGCGTGATTCATAGCAGCAACCTCTGCACCGAGATCACCCTCAATACCGGCGAAGATGAAACCGCGGTGTGCAATCTCGGTTCCGTGCTGATTGACAATCACCTCGACGAAGCCGGCCGCATCGATCACGCCAAGCTGCGTGAGACCATCCGCACAGCCGTGCGCGTGCTCGACAACGTCATCGACATCAACTACTACCCGACCACGCCCGCG
>JAXMIV010000104.1:0-2869 GCA_034377045.1 Prosthecobacter sp.
TTTCTTTCTCTGACTTGTGCCACTGTCAGTTTGCTGGTCATCATCGCCTTGTCAGCCGTGACCGTTCTTCCGACACCCGAAGCCGAAACCTTGAATGGTCGCCTGATGTTGATTGCGGCAATGTGCTTTGTCGCGTGGCTAGGACTGGCTTATTGGGTGCGCAAGCAGCAGAGCCGGCCATCACCTTCGTCGCCCCTCTGGCTCACGCGATTTTTGCTGCTGATCGGCGCTCTTTATGCCGTCAGCGTCTGGTTTTTTGTGTTCGGTTGAAGACGCGCCGTCCAACTGCCAGTCAACGATCAATTCTACTGTGCCTGATACTTCGGATACTTCTCCTTCAGCGTCTTCCGGAACTCTTCGGCCTTGGCGGTCTGGCCGGCGCCATCGAGGGCTTTGGCGGCTTTGGCAAGCGCTTCGGGGGTGACTTCGTCATCGATGAAGAACTGCGCCGGGATCATGTACTTGCTGGCAGCGGCGGCATACCTCTGCTTGGCGGCGGCGGCCTTGTTTTCCGCGGCATACTTCTCACCCACGGCGTAGATGATGTCGCCCTCCAGGATCAGCAATAGCGCCTGGGGTTTGCCGTCCTTGGCAAATTGCAGGCCTTCTTGAACGACGCTCTCGGCCTCGTCAAATTTGCCAAGACCGAGCAGGGCGCGGCCCTTGGTGAGCAGACCACGGGCCTTCGCCGCGCTCTCGGGCGTCACCGCGAGGAAGTGGTTCGCGGCGTTGATGCTGCTCTCGTAGTCCTTGGTTTCCAGGAAGGCCATGCCGAGATAATTCCACACGCGCGGGTCGGTGTTTTCCGGCACATCGGGCGTGGCGGCCAGGGCGAGATACTTGGTGCTGCGCGCAAACAGCTTCATATCAAACAGCTTCAAGCCCAGCCAGGTCAGCACGTTCGGCTGAATGCTGGCGTTGGCATTGGAGGCGCGGAAATCATCGATGGTCTTCGACAGCCCTTCGACATCCTGCTGCGCGTAAAAGGCGAGGATGAGCATTTGGTTCGCGCGGTCGAGGTAGGTCTTCTTGTCCACCTCAATACTGCGGCGCAGAGCGGGCACGGCCTTGTCCCACTGCTTCAAGTCAAAGTAGCCGCGGCCGATTCCGTACCAGGCCTGCCCAGCCGCCTGGCTTGCGGGGTATTTCTGCACCAACATCTCAAAGGCGGCGATCATGGCCTTTGAATCGCGCTGCTCCATGGCGATGAGGCCCATTTGCAAATAGGCCATCTCAGCGGCATCGGAATGCAGGTACTGGGTGACCACGCGCTGAAAGTCCTTCATCGCCTTGATCAGATCTCCCGCCTCACGGTACACCAGGCCGCGGCGGACGACGGCCTTGGGCACCATTTCATGGGCGGGGAATTCCTGAGTGAATTTGGTAAACGACGCGATGGCTTCAGGCCGGCGCTGCGCTTCGGATTGCGCCCAGCCCTGGTTGAAGAGCGTGCCGGGACGCAGTTTCTCCGGCAGTTGATCGATCTTCACTTCATTGAAGCTGTCCGCCGCTTTCGCATAGTCCTGCTTGTTGAAATAATAATCCGCGCGAATCAGGCGGGCGAGATTGAGAAATTCGTGATTGGCCCGCTGCACCGCGTTGCGCTGAATGAAGGCAGTGGCGAAATCGGCGAGGTCCTTGTCGTCGAGCAGGTAGAAGCAGTACAACTTCCAATAACCCGCTTCGAAGGCCTGATCCGTATCCTTGTGCGCCTCCTCGATCATCAGATAAACCTCCACCGCGCGCGCATAACTCTTCTTCATGCGGTAGGCGTTGCCGACCAGCAGCAACATCTTCGGGCGTGTGTCGCCACCGGGTAAGATGGTGGCATTGGCGGTATAGTTGGCGATGACGCCGTCGTAGTCGCCCTTGGCGAACAAGGATTGCACAACGCCGACGAGAGCAATGCTGCGGTTGGCGGGTGTCGTTTCCGGCATGTCCAAGGCCTTTTGGAACAACGGAATCGCGTCTTCCGGCTTCCCCCCCTCTGCCTGCAGGACCGCGGCCTTGACACTGGCCTCGGAAACCACGGCCTTGTCCTTGCTGACCTGGATGAGATCCAGGAACAAAGGCAGGGCTTCCGCCTTCTTGTCTTCGGCGAGCAGACCGGTGCCCATGGTCATCAGTGCGGATTCGCGATAGGGATTGTCGGTCTTCACGGCAATGACTGCATTCAGAGCTGCCATCTGGCGCTTGGTGTCACCCATCATCTGGTAGGCGCGTGCCTTGTTGAAGGAGGCCGCGAGCCGAACCTGCGGCAGAGGTGACTTGGTCTCGCAGAAGGCAAAATAATTGGCCGATTGCTCGAAATCTTTGACATTGAAGCGCATCGCGCCCAGGCGATAAGCGGCTGAGGGTGCGCCTTCACTGGTGGGATAGCGGTTGACCACCTCGGTATAATAGGTCTCCGCCACCTTGAGTTGGTTTTGCTTCATGTAGCACTCACCGATGCGGAAGAGCGCGACGGGCACATGGCTGCCGCTGGGATAGTTCTGCAGGTACTTCGCAAAGGACTCCGTGGCCAGGCCATACTCCTGACGTTCATAGACCATGCTCGCGTACTCAAACAGGTCTTCATCCGGCCCCTTGGGCTTTTTCTCCGCGGTGGCGGACTGTGGCGAAACGGGGATGGCCTTGGGAATCGGCGCCTCTTCGTTCACCGGCACGGCACGGGGGACCTTCTGCCCATGAACCGCGGCGGCGCCAAGGAGCAACAACGAAAGCAAGCAGGAAGTGACCAGGGACTTCATCTCAATTCTTGGGGGCTTCCGTTTCAGGCTTGCGGGTGGCAAAGGCAATGTTCCAGATGCCCGCCTTCTGGCAGGTATCGAGCACCCGGATGACGTACTTGTAATCCGCCACTTCATCG
>JAXMIV010000105.1:0-8782 GCA_034377045.1 Prosthecobacter sp.
GAACATCCTTATCAACATGGAGGGCCAGGTGAAGGTCGCCGACTTTGGCCTGGCGAAGGCGGCCGATGCGGGCCAATCCGGCCTAACTAAAACCAATATGGCGATGGGCACCCCGGACTTCGTCGCCCCGGAGGCGCTGACCGCCGGCGTGAATATCGACGGCCGCGCCGATCTCTATGCCATCGGTGTCATGCTCTTCAACATGCTGACGGGCACGGTGCCGCGCGGCATGTTCCGCATGCCCAGCGTCACCGCCGCCACCGATCCGCGCTTTGACGCCATCATCGTCAAGGCCATGGAGATGGACCGCGAAATGCGCTACCAGACCGCCTTCGACATCCGCCGCGATTTGGACGTGATCCTCAGCACGCCGATGGTCCAGGCCGGCGGCGCCGCCAGTGCCGCCATCCCGCAACTGCCGCAAAAGCCCGTCGCCAAAGGACCGCAAAAGCGCCCAACCGCAATTGCAGGCGCGCCCGCGGCCGCCGCGCCCCCTTCCGCGAAGGATTCTTCCGGCGCGCCGAAAAAGCAGGCCAGTCTAGCGCCCATGCTCAGCATCGCCGCGACCATCGCCATCCTCGCGGCAGGCTACTTTTTCTTCAAACCCGCACCGCCATCTGAGACAGCCGAGGCCACACCCACCGCGCCGCCCGTAGCAGAGGTGAAGAAGACGCCAACTCCGAGGCCGCCATCGCCGCCGCCGTCCCAGACCAAATCCGGCCCCATCTCGAAGGGGCCCCTCGTGGCCCCCGGTGAAGTGGCAAAGCAAACGATCGATCTGCTGGCGCTCATGGATCCCGCGCTGGATGCGATGCCTCCCTCTGCCACGAGCAAAACCGATTGGGCGCGACAGAACGGCACGCTGGTCTTCAAGAGTGCCGGCGGCTCTGGCAGACTCGCCGCCCCCGCCGCCTGGAGTTCGCGCGACTACCTTGTCGAATTCAGGGCCGAGCTCACCGCAGCGAAAGGCCACATCATCCTGGAACTGCCGGTGGGAAAGGGCCGCGTCCTGCCGCTCTTGCTGAACTGGCAGGGCCACAAAACCCTCAATGATCAGGAAGGCAGGGCGTGGATCGCCGGTCACGGATCTCTCAACATCGCCGCCCGCGTCAGCCTCAGCGACAGGGGCCTGGCCGATCACGTCAGGGCCGAAGATCGGGAAACCGGATCCATGCTCGCGGACTGGACCGGCAGCATCCAAAAGCTCGGCAAAGACGCCGAACCGCATCCCGCCTTCCCTGGGGAACCCGTCTGCTCCCTCTTCGTCACTGACGCTTCGTACGTGATCGTCCGCAGTTGGAGCCTCAAGGTCTTTGATGGCGATGCCAAGATCCTGCGGAATCAAACACCCGTGGCCGCCACCACATCCGCGCTTCCGCCCGGCGCCATCGACCTCATGGCGCTTGTCGATGTGAAGCGCGATGCCCGCTCCGGCCTCTGGGGAAACACGCCGGAGGGATTGTCCCTTCGCGCCGAAACCTACGGCGCCCTGGAATTCCAGGTGGGGGTGCCGGAGGAGTACGATTTCGAAATCGAATTCACTCCCCAAAACAAGGGCAACAACGTCAACCAGTACCTCACCGCCCAGGGCCACAGCTTCGCCTGGAAACTCAATGCCCATGCGCGCACGCCGCCGCTTTACGGCTTCGAGTTGCTGGACGGCAAGTTTTCCAAGGACAACAAGGAGGCCGCCACGGTCTTCAATAAAGTACTCGAGCCAGGGACGCGCTACCGCTCCACCGTTGAAGTACGCAAAGGCTCACTGCGCGCGCTCCTGGATGGTGAAGAAGTGCTCAAGTGGAGTGGCGACTACAGCCGCTTGAGCATGGAGGAGGGCATCAAAATGCACGATCCGAAACATATCGGCATGGGTGCTTACAAACGGCAGGTGCTCTTTCATAGCGCCGTGCTGCGGCCCATCAGTGCCAACGCACCCACACTCGCCACAGCCCCAGTGGCCCCGGCCGCGCCGATGGTGACTGCAACCCCAGTGTCGGCCACTCCTGATGACCCGGTGTCCCAGCGTCTAGCCACGCTGGAAAAGCAATTCCTCGCCCTCTATGAGCGCGATGCGGGCGCGGCCTTCAACACCTCCCTCGCCGCCCTCAACGTCAGCTACACCGGCGCCCTCGATCGCGCCATGGCAACGGCAACGCAAGCCGGGAAGCTCGATGAAGTCGTCGCCATTCGCGATGAGAAGCAGCGCATCACCAGCGGCCAGGGCATCCCGCCCGCGGATCTCGAAACCCTGTCCGCCACGCTGAAAGCCATGCGCGCCACCTATCGGCAGGCGCTGGCCAAACTCGAAGAGCAGCGGGACAAGAGCGCCCTGCCCCTCTACAACTATTACGACCAGGCCCTGGCCCGCTACCAGGCGGAGCTGACCCAGCAGCAAAAGATCGACGACGCCCTGCGCGTGAAGACCAAACGCGAGGAGGTGTCCCGGAAAATGCCGCAGGCCGATGCCGGAACCGGCGCGGGGGCTGCACCAGCACCCTTGGCGCCCGGCCTAACCAAAGGCAGTTCCTCAATCCCCAAGAGCGGCGATGCCCAGGCCACCGGCCGCAGCCGGTGGTATGAAGCCGCCCGCTGGGTCGTCTCCGTGGGTGGCCACCTCCGGGTGGTGAAGAACGGCACGGAGACAGGCGTCGATACGCTGGAAGAGATTCCCGCTGGTAAGTTTGACGTGGTCAGTGTCACCATCGATGGCAATCCCAAGTCGGCCAACGTCAAGGACGACGACTTTACCCGCCTTTCCGGACTGGCGATTCGCTACCTTCGGCTCTCGAAGTTGGACCTCACGGATGCGGCCTTCGCCTTTCTGCCCACCACGCCTGAGCTGCAAAAGATCCTTCTGAGTGAAGTGCGTGTCACGGATGAGATCTTCTCCCACATGGCGCCGCTGCAGAAACTGACCGAACTTGACATACAAACCGCGCCGGAACTCACAGGCACCGGCCTCGAGAAACTGGCTTCACTCCCCCTTCTCAAAACGGCCACCTTCAACCTCACCGGCTTCACGGATGCGGGAGTCAAGTCGATGGCCGGCGCCAAAGGCCTGGAGAAACTCGGGCTCGAAGCCACTAAGATCACCGATGAAGGTCTCCGCGGCTTGGGCTCATTCCCGCTCCTGGGGAACCTCTCGTTGAAAAACTGCCAAAGCCTCTACGGCACCACGATCGCCTCCTGGGAAGACAAGAGCGCCGTGAAGCAACTCAACCTTTCCTTCTGCCCGCGGCTGAAGGCGGAGGCCCTCGCAGACATCGCCGGGCTCACGCAGTTGACTGAACTGTCTGTTGAATTTGACAACGCGGTCACCGATGAAACGCTCAAGGCCTTGGCGCCCCTCACCAAACTCAATCGTCTTAACGTCGCCCTCACCCCCGTCACCGGCACCGGCCTTGCCGCCCTGCGCGCCTGCACGAATTTGACCTTCCTCAACGTCGGCGGCACCACCCCGATCTCGGCCGCAGGCCTCGCGACCATTGTCGAAAGCCTGCCACAATTGACGACGATGCATATTGGCGCTGGCGCCCGCCTCAACGCCGCGGATTACCGTCTCCTCACGGGGCTCAAGACGCTCAAGGCCCTCGAAATCGGCTTCCCAAACCTGGATGACGCCATGCTGGCGGAGATCGCTCAGGTCAGCACACTGGAATCACTGAACGTCAACTACAGCGCGATCACCGCCGAGGGCCTGCGCAAGCTCAAACTCCTGAAGTCTCTCACCAGGCTCATCATCGGATCGTGCCCCGCCATCGACGACAGCACCATCCCGGACCTCAAGGAACTCAAGATGCTCAAGACCCTGGATCTTTACAAAAGCCCCGTCACCGCCGAAGGCCTCGCCGCCCTAAAAAAGGCCCTGCCCGGCTGCAAAGTCAGCGGGTGAACGAGTGATTGCGAACGATCATTCGCCTAACTAACATTAATCCATCCGCCAGATCGGCGCACGGTCATCATGAAAACCGCATCCATCCCACTGGCCGCGTTGGTTTCGATCCTCCTGCTGCCCGTCTGTGCCAATGCCCTCACCGCCGCCGGCTACTACAACCGCGGCGTTGAAAAGCAACGGAAGGGCGATCTCGACGGCGCCATGGCCGACTACGAACGCGCCCTCGAGCTCAATCCCAAAGACGCCAATGCCTACAGCAACCGTGGCGTCATCAAACGTGACAAAGGCGATCTGGCAGGCGCCCTGGCCGACTACGAGAGCGCCATCAAATTCAATCCCAAAATGGCGCTTGCCTACGTCAACCGCGGCGTCATCAAACGTGACAAGAACGACCTCGACGGCGCCATTGCCGACTACAACCGCGCCATCGAATTGGCCCCCTGGGACGTCAGCGCTTATGTCCACCGCGGCTTGGTAAACCCTCGCAAGGGCGATCTGGACGGCGCCATTGCCGACTACGACCACGCCCTCGAACTCAATCCGAAAGACGCCAGCAGTTACAACAACCGCGGCATCGCCAAAAGTGAAAAGGGCGATCTCGATCGCGCCCTCCCCGACTATGACCGCGCCATCGAGTTAAACCCCACAGAGGCCAACACCTACAACAATCGCGGCGTCGTCAAATATAAGAAGGGCGACCTCGACGGAGCCATCGCCGATCTCGACCGCTCCATCGAACTCGATCCCAAAGACGCCAACGCCCGCAACAACCGCGGCAACGCCAAACGTGATCAGAACGACCTCGAAGGCGCCCTAGCCGACTACAATAGCGCCATCGACCTGGATCCCAAACAAGCCAATACCTACCTTAGCCGCGGCAACATCAAGAACGTCATGCGCCGCTGGGCTGACGCCGCCACCGATTACCAGCGCACCTGCGAACTCTCCGAACGTGGCCAGGATTACCCCCGCATCTTCATTTGGCTCATCCGCGCCCGCCTCGGCGAAACCGAAGCCGCCAGCAAAGACCTCGCCGATTACCTAGCCAAACGTTGGAAAGCCGCCCCGGGGGATTGGGTTTCCAAAGTCGCCGGTCATCTCCTCGGCACCGTCACCGAAGCCGATCTCTTCGCCGCCGCCGCTTCGCCCAATGCCGCAACCGAGCGCGGTCAGTACTGCGAAGCCTGGTACTACACCGGCTTGAAAAAACTCCTCGCCGGCGACAAACCCACCGCCGCCGCCTGCTTCAAAAAATCCCTCGCCACCGACCAAAAAGACTTCTTCGAATACCAATTCGCCGCCGCCGAATTAAAAGCGTTGTCACCGTAAAACTGAAAACCCACTTCCTTGAAATAGGGCACTGTTCAGAAGACCTTAAACCACTTGACTCTCCCTTCCTTTGGGACGACATTACTGGTGTTCAGCACTGCGGATACAATGCCGCCGAGCCTGCGTCGTCGGCAGACAACTCGACCGTGTGCCCTGCGAGGAGAAAGACGGCCACGAAGGGCAGCGAAGGAGAGCCCACCATAACCATGGGAAAACGGCTGAGCGCGAAGCCAGTGCGCCCCGTTCCCCTGATCCCGCTCTGCCAATCCCCATTCCTTTGCCTTCAAATCATGAATCTCCAGCCCTGCACCCTCGCCCGAAAACGTGGGGACTTTTCGTCCCCATGGGGATCGCCTGGGGACGCCAATCCCCATCACAAACTCCTCATCCTCAATCTCCTGCATCAGATGTCTAAAAAAACAGACGACCAAAAAACATCCCCATTTCCCCGGTTCCCGACCCTTCCTGCATTCCAGCCTTCCTCATTCAATCCCAAAAACTCCATCCTGTTAATCCCTTCTAGATCCTGCTAGATCACCACTCCTCACTGACTGACTGACTCCCTCCCGCATGAAACGCTACGCTCTCGGCATCGACTATGGCACCAACTCCTGCCGCTCCCTCCTGATCGACCTCGATGACGGCGCGGAAGTCGGCTCCACCGTTTTCAACTACCCGAGCGGCCACATGGGCGTCCTCCTCGACCCCAAAGATCCCCACGTCGCCCGGCAGAGTCCCCAGGACTACCTTGATGGCCTCGAAGCCGTGACCAAAGGCGCGCTCGCTCAGGCCCAGGCCAGCGTCCCCGGTTTCTCCTCGGACCAGGTCATCGGCATCGGCATCGACACCACCGGCAGCACGCCCATTCCGGTGAATCGCGAAGGCACCCCGCTGGGTCTGCTGCCCGAGTTCAAAGGCAACCTCAACGCCATGGTCTGGATGTGGAAAGACCACACCGGTTACGCCGAAGCGGCGGAAATCACCCAACTGGCCAACGAAATCCGCCCCAACATCATCGCCAAATGCGGCGGCATCTACTCCAGCGAGTGGTTCTGGAGCAAAATCCTCCGCCTCCGCCGCGTCGATCCCCAGGTCTTCGCCGCCGCCTTCAGCTTTGTCGAGCATTGCGACTGGCTTCCGGCCGTGCTCGCTGGCGATACCAATCCCCTCACCCTCAAGCGCAGCGTCTGCGCCGCCGGCCACAAGGCCATGTTCAGCAGCGAATGGGGCGGCCTGCCCGACAAGGAATTCCTCGCCCAACTCGACCCTGCCCTCGCCGATCTGCGCGACCGCCTTTACAACGAAGCCCACCCCGCCGACACCCGCGCTGGGACTCTCGGCCGCGACTGGGCGCAGCGCCTCGGTCTAACCTCAGGCACCGCCATCGCCGTCGGCGCGTTTGATGCGCACATGGGCGCGGTTGGCGCCGGCATCAAGGAAGGTACCTTGGTCAAAATCCTCGGCACCAGCACCTGCGACCTCATGATCGCGCCCACCTCGAAACCACTCGCCGATATCCCCGGCGTTTGCGGCGTCGTCAACGGCTCCGTGCTCTCCGGCCACTACGGCATCGAAGCCGGCCAAAGCGCCGTCGGCGATCTGTTCCTCTGGCTCGTCAACAACCTCGTGCCCGAAAAGTACGGCGCCACCGTCGGCGACAAATTCAATGCCATGGAAAAGGCCCTGGCAGGCAAGAAACCCGGCGCCAGCGGTCTTCTCGCTCTCGACTGGAACAACGGCAACCGCACCATCCTCGTCGATGTGCGTTTGACCGGCTTGTTGTTAGGCCAGACTTTGCACACGGAGGCGCATGAAATCTACCGCGCCTACATCGAAGCCACCGCCTTCGGCGCCCTCGCCATCATTCAGCGCGTCGAAGAGTATGGCGTTCCCGTGCAGGAGATCATCAATACCGGCGGCCTGGCCATCAAGAATGCCGCCCTCATGCAGATCTACGCCGACATCATCGGCCGCCCCATGAAGGTCAGCCGCAGCGAACAAACCTGCGCCCTCGGCGCCGCCATCTTCGGTGCCGCCGCTTCCGGCACAGACACGGTCGATGCTCTCCAATCCCGCGTCACCGCCACCCGCGAAAAAGTCTACCATCCCATTCCGGAAAACCACGCCGTTTACACCGAGCTCTACGCCCTCTACCGCACCCTTTACGACGCCTTCGGCACCGCCACCTGGAGCGGCAAACTCGGTCATGTCATGAAGCAACTCCTGGACATCCGCGGCAAACAGAGCGCTTGCTGAACCAGTCTGAACCGTTATTTTAAACATGTTTACCTGGGAACAAATCCGTGAAGATAAGAGGTTTCAAGATCGAAACCAACGCCCGGCAGCAATCGCCTAACCAAAGATGGGTTCTCGAATCTTGAAGTTTACCTAGACTGCCTTGCCGGCGAATGATCCGAACTCCCTATGATGCCTTCGGCGCCGCCAGTTGGCGCGGAAACGCGGGAAACATCTTTTACTGCGCGCACAAATCAGTCATGCTCACGGCTAAATCCAGCCAACAACCCAACCAACCGTGGCACCTGCGAATTCTTTATCCAACGCGACTGCAGTTGTGGATTTAAGATCCGTGTCACGGACTGCGCCGCCTGCGGCGGATTTGCAGAAGCTATTCCCCCAATATGAAGTGCTTGAAATACTGGGCCAGGGCGGGATGGGGACCGTCTATAAAGCGCGGCAACTCTCATTAGACCGCCTCGTAGCCATCAAGATCCTGCCGATGGCAGCGGCAGCAGATGAATTGAATTTTGTCGAGCGCTTCAAGAACGAAGCGCGGACCTTGGCGAAGCTGAAGCATTCGGCGATCGTTTCCGTCCATGACTTTGGCGAGACGAGCGAGGGGCATTTGTTCATTGTCATGGAGTTCGTGGCGGGCACGGATGCGCAGAAGCTCATCGCGGCCTCCGGACGGCTGCCAGCCGAGGTCGCCTTGCGCATCGCTACGCAAGTTTGTGACGCGCTGGCCTATGCGCTTTCACAAGGCGTCATCCACAGAGACATCAAGCCGGCCAACGTTTTGCTTGATTCAGACGGGCAGGCAAAGGTGGCGGATTTTGGCCTGGCGAAAATGGATGATCCGGCACGAACCAGCGCGCTGACGCGCAGCCACCTGGCCATGGGCACGCCTGACTTCGTGGCGCCGGAAACCCTTTCCCCCGGCATGGTGGCGGATCACCGGGTTGATTTGTATGCGCTGGGCGTGATGCTCTACCTTATGCTCACCGGCGAGATCCCGCGCGGCATCTTCAAACTGCCCTCCCAGAAGTTTCCGGATCTCGATGAGCGATTCAACGGCATCATCTTCAAGGCGATGGAGACCGACCGCGAAGAGCGTTATCAGACCGCGCTTGAGGTCCGGCGGGATTTGGAGGCGATCTCGACCACAAGTCTGCCGCCAAGCCAAGTCGCCGCTGCGAAGCCCGATCCTCAGCCGCCAAGCCCAAGGCGATCAAAGATGTTGATGGGAATCCTCGGCAGTTTGGCCGTCATGGGAACGGGTGCTTATTTTTGGCCTTCCCCTGCACCATCGCGCGATCCATC
>JAXMIV010000106.1:0-3977 GCA_034377045.1 Prosthecobacter sp.
GAACGCCTAACGAAGAGTTGAATCAAATCCAGATGCCGGGCAGCAATGGGGACAATATCCGCGAGAACGCGAACCGCTTCGAATACACGGCCAAGATCGAAGATCAGGCCCTGGTGCAGACGGAGAAGAGCGGCTTTGGCAAACTGGCGGGCTTTCTGGGCGCCTTCATCAAGACGATGCAGAACTGGACTGACAATACCCAGGGCCGGCTGCCGGGATACCGCGACCGCATCGCCGGCGTGAGGCTGTCACCGAAGGAGGGCGGGCTGAACCTGAACATGCCACAGGAGGTCATCGCTGCGCTGACCGCACGCGGCCAGGCGGCGGCGGAGATCTTCATCAAGCGCTTCGGCTCAGGTTCAGCGGCGGAGAAAATGAATTGGAACAACCATCGGTGGGTGCGGCTGCGGTCGCTCTTCGCCGCGACGGAGAAGTTTGTGGAACGCCTGGACAAGGCCTGCGCCCATCCGGACAATGGGGATGTCAATTTTGATGACTGGCTGAATGTGCTGCCGTCGGTCCCGCCGAGCTTTGCGTGGAAATCGCAGTCACAGCACGACACCGCCATCCATACCCTGGCCGATCTGCGCGCCCTGGCTGCCGTCCTGAAACAAAACCCAACAAAGCTGCATCAAGGGTCGCCACGACCGCGGCCGGAACTGCGTCCGCGCGCGCAGATTTAGCCCTCTTTTCTCTATCCCACCCATGCTCCCGAATCCGCTGGCTGCTGTGCAAAATCCAGGGAGGTGCCTTGCCGTCCTGGCGCTTTGGTCCGGCGCCTTCGCCGTGGCGCTGGCGCTCATTTTTCACGGGAAGATTGCCCTGCTGGAACTGGCGAAGAACGCGGCGCATGCGAATGAGATCGTGAAGGGATTCGCGGGACAGGGAAATCCGATCTGGCAATTGTACGCGGACTTTGGTTTCATCGTTTGTTACGCCACGCTGCTGGCTTTCTGCTGTTTCCGCGCGGCGGTGCTGGCATCCGCCGCCGGTTGGCGGACGCTCGCCACGGTGAGCGTGGCGCTGGGCTGGTGCCAGTGGCTGGCGGGCGGGCTGGATGCGGTGGAAAACGTGGCGCTGCTGCAATTCCTCAACGGCGTGAGCGGGGATGCCGCCATCGCGGTGTCCCACTGGTGCGCGGGCATCAGGTTTGTTCTGGCCTGCCTGGGCTGCCTAGTGGCGGGTTATGTTTTTCTGCGCGCACGCGGGTCGGTGTCCCGGCGAACGGAGGTCGTGCTGGCTTGGCTCCTGATCTGCGCCGGGTTGTATTTTCTGTGGATTCTCCGTGCGGGCCTCACGGCCTGGCCGCCGGGCTGACGCTCTCTTTGGTTAGGCCTAGCCTTCAATCTCCATGACTCCGCTCGAATTCATTCTCTGGTGCAAGATCAGCATTACGATCCTGTTCTGGGCCGGGCCGCTGCTGCTGGCGCCGGGAGGACTGCTGGAAAAACTGGGTTTCCCAAAGCTGGCGCCGTATGTGTTTTTCCGCCTGCTGGGCGTGACCTTCGCGGCGCTGGTGGTGGCTTACGCTTATGGGCTGGGGCCCGCCGCCGCGGGTAAACCGGCCGAGGCCACGGTGGCGATCGGCCTGGTGAGCAATGGCGGGTCATGCCTCGTCCTGCTGCTCTACGGCCTGCGCGGGGCGTGGGCATCATGGGGGTGGTTTGCGCGCTGCTACATGTGGTGCTCCGTCGCGGCCACCGGGCTCATCACCGCCGGGCTGGCCATCTGGGACCACTAACTAAATGCATCGCCGCTCATGAAAAGAAACCCGCTGCCTCGATTTGCCCTCTGCCTGCTGGCGGCCGTCTGCCCGCTGGGCCCGGCGCTTGCAGGCGACCTGACGGTGAAGGTCATGGATGTCGGCCAGGGGGACGCGGTCCTCGTCCGCTGCCCGGATGGAGATCACACGCTGCTGATCGACGCGGGCTGCATCACCATTTTGTATCCGGGCAGCGTGAAGATGTTCAAAGACCAGATCAACAGCGCCTTTGAAGGACAGGAGCGTGTCATCACCACCGTGGTCACCTCCCATCCTCACGCGGACCACATCGGCAACATGCAATGGGTGCTGGATGAGTTCGCCGTGGAAAACTACGTGGACAATGGCGAGGTGACGGAGAAGCCCATGTCCGTGAAACTGCATGAGCGGGTGGAGGAAATGAATGATCAGGGCGCGCTGACCTACTGGGACCTGAAGGACCTGACCGTGGTGGAGAACATTCCCTTCTGCCCGAAAACGAAGCTGAAAGTGGTGTCACCCCGGGGCTGGAATGAGGACCTTGACGACATCAACGACGGCTCCCTGATCGTGCGGCTTGAGTACGGGCAGAAGTCTTTCCTCTTTGTCGGGGATGCGGAGGAGCCCGCGGAAGAGACGCTGCGGGAGCACGGCGGGGATTTGCTGAATGTGGATGTGCTCAAGGTGGGGCATCACGGTTCCCACTCCTCCAGCACCAAGGCGTTCATTGAGGCCGTGAGCCCGGACATCGCGATCATTTCCTGTGGCAGCAAGGATGTGGGCGCGAACAAGAAGACCTACAAGCACCCGCGCCTCGTGACCATGGCCACGTACAATACCTGGTTCGGCGGCCTGTCGCCAGTGGATCACCCGGAAACTGGCGCGGTCTTTGCCTACAATGCCGAAGACGAGGAGTGGCAATCCGTGACGCGGCGGTATGGCCTGTGGATGACGGTCAACGACGGCACAGTCACGGTGACCTGCGATGGCGCCAACGTAAATGCAACCCCGGAGAAAACGCAGCCATGAACGACCAAGCACGAGAAGAATTGATCAAACGGCTCGGGCGCCTGCGGCTGCAAGCTGAGCAGACGGGCCTGCGCCTGCGCCGCTACACCCGCGATCCCCAACTCCGCACGCCCGCCCGCCAGGCCAAGGCGGCCGATCCGAAGCAGGAAGTGCGTCTCCTGGTGGACGCCACCTGGGACGAATGGCGCACTCTTCCCCCGGCTATTGGAGCGCTGGAAGCGGAGATCGCGGCTGATCCTAAAACTCTTTCCTCGTTCGATATCGCTTTTCCTGAGCAGGCCCAGGCACGGAGGGCTCCGCAGTCTGAACGATTACTGTCCCTGGAATCCCAATGCCAAGACCTCGACCGGCGCACGGATTTGAGTGAGCGGGACCTGGTCTACGAGGCGAGCGCGGCGGCCGGTGTCCGCACCGTGGCGTGTCTGGCAGCGGTGCTCATGGGCCTGATCGTCCTCTACCTTGCGAGCCACGGCGTACGCGGGCTGGATTTCGCGGTCTTCGAACCGTGGCCGGAGATGGGGCCGATGAAGTACGCGGAGGTGGCATTCTGGAGCGCGTTTGGCGTGCTGTGTACCATGATTTACCGCGCGTCCGCCTTCCTGGCGCGGCGGGACTTTGATCCCAACTTTCAGGCCTGGTACATGGCGACCGCGCTGCGTGCGCCCTTCATCTCCATCATGCTCATGATGCTGGTGCTGGAGACGGCGGAGTGGTCCGACTCGAAATGGCTCGAGCACAATCTCTTCGAGGAAGGCAACAAATTTTACACCATCGTCTTCGTCAGCTTTTGCCTGGGCGTCTCCCATGACGGCGCCGCCCAGATCATGCGCTCCGTCAGCGAAGCCGTGCTCGCCCGGGTGCGCCGCACTGCCGACCGCGTCATCGGCGTCTGGGGCGGCGCTAAACGGTCGTGATTTGAATCATTCGTTAGCCCCATGGCGCAGAGAAGCAGCTCGCCCGTGACGGCGAGAGCGGCCGAGTGTTTGTAACTCCGGCCCAGAATCGCCCTCACAACGCGCGCAGCGCCCTGGACTGCGGAGACTTGTCTCCGCTTTCCCAAAGCGGACTTGTCCGCGCCCAGCGGTCCGCTGGGTCTTGAGCATCAACCAATAACCGGTTGCCCGCGTAACGAAGGGGTCGCAAGCGCCGTACTTGTCCGAAGCCCCATGCCCCCAAGCCAGTCCCCCCATCTTCACTCCTCGAAGCG
>JAXMIV010000107.1:0-8429 GCA_034377045.1 Prosthecobacter sp.
GGAGTCGAAGCATCCACCAGATCCAGAAACTGGATCTGATGCCGAACGAACACGGCCTCCGCTTCAGTATCGTAGCTGCCGTCGCCGATTGCGCGAATGAGCGCTTCCATCAGCCGTTGATTCTCTTCCTCGCACCGCCGCCCTTGCAGACTGACTTGCGAAAGCTCCATTTGCATCGCATGGCATTCCAAAGCGCCGGACAGCGTATTGCCGCGTTTCAAAACGCGATCCAACACCGGCTGAGCGTCGCGCCAATTCAGCCGCTCATCCTTGAGCGCCCTTGCCACAAGCCACGCAATCAGCGGATCATTCGCCGACGCCTCAAGCAGCTTGCGAAAACGCGGCGCCAGGCTGCCGAGATTGGCGCCGACACCGCTTTCCAATTCAATCAGAGCCAATGCCTCCTTCACCAGTGCCGTCGCGTCTCCTGCCCAGGCCTTCCCCTCCCAGCCCTTCTGTGCCGGCTTCAACAAACAACGCTCCGCCCACGCCCCTTCTTGGGTACGATAGTCCTTTTCCAAAAAAGCCCCAGACGCCTGCGGGATGGGATCTTGGCGGATCTGCCGCTCCTGTCCGTTGACAGGCAAACCGGCAAGGACCCAACAAGCGAGCAGAGATCCTGCCAGGGAAAATGGAGACACCATTGAAGAACCTAGCATCGACTGGCCCATGAAGCGAATGCAACGAGAACCGTTGGCAAGATTGTGAGGGCGAATCTCCCGGGCGTGAGATTCTTTTGCTGTCATTCGTAGTGTGAAGGTCATTAGAGTCTGCACTCACCCAAGCCCATATTATGAAACGCCGAACCCTTCTGAGTGCCTCAGCAGCCCTGGGCGGTGGACTGCTGCTTGAGAAGCGTGCTTGGAGCGCAGAGGCGAATCAAGGCAAGGCGCTCGTGGCGATCACGTTGGACTTGGAGATGGCGCGGAACTTTCCGCGTTGGGAGGACACTCATTGGGATTATGAGAAGGGCAATCTCAGTGAGGCGGTCAAAGGTTATGCCAGCGAAGCCGCGCGGCGGGTCAAGGCGCATGGCGGGTTGATGCATTTCTTCCTGGTGGGCCGCGCCCTGGAACAGGACAACGTCGACTGGCTGAAGGAAATCATCGCCGCCGGGCATTCAGTTGGGAATCACACCTATGATCATGTCAACGTGAAGGCGCGGAAGCCGGCGGAGATTCAATTCCGATTCCAACGCGCGCCGTGGCTGATCGAAGGCCATGAGGCCTCTGCGGTGATTCGCGAAAACATTCGCCTGGCCAGCGCCGCGATGCAGTCGCGGTTGGGCATCGCGCCGCGTGGCTTTCGCACGCCTGGAGGATTCGCCAACGGCCTAACCGATAGTCCTGCATTGCAGAAGATGCTGCTTGACCTGGGTTTCTCGTGGGTCAGTTCGAAATATCCGGCACACCCTAACAGCAAGGCCGGCAACGCGCCCGATGCCACGGTGATCGCCGGCATTCTCAAGACCCAGGAAATGGCGCAGCCGTTTCGATATCCCAGCGGGCTCATCGAAGTACCGATGGCGCCCATCAGCGATGTCGGAGCCTTTCGCAATGGCCGTTGGAAATTGGAATCCTTCCTGCAAGTGACCAAGGCCAGTCTGGAGCATTGCATTCAAAATCGCCTCTGCTTTGACTTCCTGTCGCATCCGTCCGTACTTGGCGTCATGGATCCCGAATTCCGGGCCATTGAAATGATCTGCGAAACGGTGAAGGCGGCGGGTGACGCGGCAGAATTGGTGACGTTGGATGCCTTTGCGGCCCGGGTTGCATGAAGCCTACGTCAACAACCCAGCGATAGAGGCGGTGCAATAGCAGGCGAGGAGGCCGGCAATCATCGCCTTGACTCCGAGAGAGGCGAGGTCGGCGCGGCGTTCGGGAACAACGGAGCCAATGCCACCAATCTGGATGGCGATGCTGCCGAAGTTGGCAAAGCCACAGAGGGCATAAGTGGCGATGGTGCTGCTGCGCGGGTCCACGGTCACGGCCTTGATCATGTCTTTCAGATTGTAGTAGGCGACAAATTCGTTGAGCACGATGCGTTCGCCCAAAATGGAGCCAACAGCGCTGCAATCACGCCAGGGAACGCCCATGAGCCAGGCAAAAGGGGCGTTGATCCAGGCGAAGAAGTGTTGCAAGGGTTTTGGTTCGGCCACACCCCCGAGATTGAGAACCCAGGCGATGAGAAAGTTGGCCAGGGCCACGATGGCGACAAAGGCGATGAGCATGGCCATGACATTGATCGACAGCTTGATGCCGTCCGCCGCGCCCCGGCACAGCGCGTCGATGCCATTGGTGGTTTCCCTTTCAATGTCAGCCCGCGCACCGGCGGCGGTCTCGCTGACCTCCGTCTCCGGCAGCATGATCTTCGCCATCATGAGAGCGGCGGGGGCGCTCATGATGGAAGCGGTGATGAGATGCCCGGCGGAAATCCCAAAGCCCACATAGGCTGCCAACACGCCCCCGGCGATAGTGGCCATGCCACCGGTCATCAGCGCCATGATTTCGCTGCGAGTCATGCCTTTCAAATAGGGCTTCACGACCATGGGCGCCTCCGTCTGACCCATGAAGATGTTCGCCGCCGCCGCGAGGCTTTCGCTGCCGCTCGTACGCATGAGCCGCTCCATGATCCAAGCGGCGGCGCGAACGATGCGCTGCAGAATGCCGTAGTGATAAAGAAATGACGAGATCGCAGCAATCAGAACGATGGTACCGGTAATGGAGATGGCGAAGATGAAGCTGTGCGGTGCGCCCCATTGCCCGGTGAGAAAGTCTCGATCCCCCAGCGGACCAAACACCAACTTGTTTCCCTCGTCGGCGAAACCAAGCAGTCGCAGAAAGGCCTGATCCAACCAGGAAAAGACCGCGGCGCCGGCCTGAGTGCGCAGCGCCAGAAGCCCGATGATGAATTGCAGCGCCAAACCGGTAACCACCGTGCGCCAGGGGAAGCGGCGACGGTTAGTGGATAACAACCATGCCAGCACAATGAAGACGAGGAGGCCAAGGAAACCGATGAGACGTTCGGGCATTTAACGAAGTTAGGGGACGGGAGGATGCAGAGCAAGAAGGGAGCCGGGAATTAGTCGCGCAGAAATTTGCCCGTCGTACTCCGCGCATTCTTAATGATCTCTTCAGGCGTTCCGAAGGCGACAATGTTGCCGCCTTCGCTGCCGCCGCCTGGGCCGAGGTCGATGACCCAGTCGGCACAGCGGATGACGTCGAGGTGGTGCTCGATGACGATGACGGTGTTGCCGGCATCGCGCAGGCGGAAGAGGACGTTCAGCAGGGTTTGGATGTCCGCAAAATGCAGGCCCGTGGTGGGTTCATCTAGGACGTAGAGAGTGCGGCCGGTGGCTTTGCGGGAGAGTTCGGCACTCAGCTTGATGCGCTGGGCTTCGCCACCTGAGAGGGAGTTGCCGGCCTGGCCTAACCGGATGTATCCAAGTCCGCACTCCTCCAGGGTCAGCAGCTTGGCGGCGATGGCGCTGGCTTTGCCAAAGAAGCGGGCGGCCTCGGTCACGGTCATGTCGAGGACTTCGGCAATGTTGCGGCCTTTGAAGGTGATTTCCAGCGTCTCGGCATTGTAGCGGCGGCCTCGGCATTGATCGCAGGTGACATAGACATCCGCCATGAAATGCATGTCGATCTTGATCTGGCCATCGCCCTGGCATTTTTCGCAGCGGCCGCCGGAGATATTGAAGCTGAAGCGGCCGGCATCATAACCACGCACGCGGGCGAGCGGGATGTTGGAATACAGCTCGCGAATGGGCCCAAAGGCGCCGGTGTAGGTGGCAGGGTTGCTGCGCGGACTGCGACCGATGGGTGATTGATCGACGACGACTACCTTGTCGAAACCCTCAAGGCCGGAGATGGATTCGTGCCTTCCTGGCTCGTCCTTGGCGCCGTAGAAATGGCGCTGCAAAGCGCGCATGAGGATGCGATTGACCAGGGTGGATTTGCCGCTGCCGGAAGGGCCGGTGACAGCCGTGAGACAGCCTAACGGAAAGGATGCCGTGACGTCGCGGAGGTTGTGCTCACGGGCTCGGTGAACCGTGAGCCAGGCGGGATCGACGGAGTTTGGCAGCAGGCCACGCTGCTCAGCGCGCGGCAGATGACGGGCGCTGGGGGATTTGATGCGCAGTTGTTTGCTGAGGTAGGCGCCAGTGAGGGATTCCCGCAGCGCCATCACCGCCTGCGGCGTTCCCTGGGCCACAATGCGGCCCCCGTGGACACCGGCGGCGGGACCGAGTTCGATGACGTGATCGGCGGCCTGCATCATGGCTTCGTCATGCTCGACGACGAGGACAGTATTACCCAGATCGCGCAGGCGCTGCAGCGTACCGATGAGACGCTCGTTGTCGATCGGGTGCAGGCCAATACTGGGCTCATCCAGCACATAAAGAACACCCGCCAGACCCGCGCCAATCTGCGTGGCGAGGCGGATGCGTTGCATCTCGCCACCGGACAAGGTGCCGCTTTCGCGATTCAAGGAGAGGTAATTTAGTCCCACCCGATCAAGAAACTCGAGACGCTTGACGATCTCATTGCGCAAGTCTTCGACATAACTGCGCTGATGCTCGGTGAGCGACAGAGATTTGATGCCGACCAACGCATCGCGAACTGCGAGGGCGCAGAAGTCATGGATCGAAAGCCCTGCTTCCGACATGAAGAGCTTCACCGCCAGGCTTTCCGCGCGCAATCTGCGGCCCCCGCAGGCGGGGCAGGCTTTCGGATTCATGAAGCGGGTGAGTTGCGCACGCAGGGCTTCGCTCTCGGCGCTGGCGTAAAGGCGCTCAGCTTCCTTCAAGAGACCCTCATAGGGTTTGGCGACGCTGCGTTTGTTGGCGCCCGCGGCCCAGCCGGTGGCGATGGCGTCGGCACCTGTGCCATTGAAAAGCGCGTGAGTGAAGGCCTCCGGCAAGCTCTTGAATGGCGCATCCATGGAAACACCGAAGTGCTTGGCCAAGGCTTCGATCCCGCGTTGGTGGATGCCCTTCAGCTTCGGGTTGCGTGACCACCAGGTTTTGACGGCGCCGGCCTTCAACGACTTGTCGGGATCCGGCACAAGAAGCTTCGGGTCCGGCGCCATCAGCGAACCGACCCCCTCACAGACGGGACAGGCGCCGATGTGGGTGTTGAAGGAGAAGTGCTGCGGCGTCAGCTTTTCGAGGACGTAGCCGGTGCGCGGATTGGCATAACTGGTGGTGAAACTAAGCACGTGCGCGGACTTGTCCCCTGCCCCGCCGGCCGCGACCGCTTCGACCTCCGTGATGAGGAACTGCACCTCGCGCTCATTCCAGCGCAGCGCTGCCTCAATGGATTCCATCAGCCGCTGACGCACGCCGTCGCGGATGACGAGGCGGTCCACCACCACCTCGACACGATGGTCCTGGCCGCGCGGGGGCTTGAGGGATTCGTCGAGTTCGACGATTTCGCCATCCACCCGGATGCGGACGAAACCCTGGCGGCGGAGCTTTTCAAAGGTAGCGCGCAGGCTGGTGGCATCCGCAGGTTCGAGGGGGGAAAGGACGACGCAGCGGGTACCTTCGCCGAGGGCCATGAGGCGGTCGCCAATTTCGGCCGGGGTGCTCTTTTGCAGAGGTTCGCCGGTTTGCGGGTCATGGGGCTGGCCGGCCACGGCGTAGAGGACACGGAGGTAATCGTAGATCTCGGTGCTGGTGGCGATGGTGCTGCGCGGGTTCGGAGCGCTGTGCGCCTGCTCGATGGCGACCGCCGGGGAGAGGCCCTCAATGAAGTCGACATCCGGCTTTTCGAGCTGATCGAGAAACTGGCGGGCGTAGGCCGACAGGCTCTGCACGTACCGGCGCTGCCCCTCGGCATACAGGGTGTCAAAAGCGAGGGAAGATTTGCCGGAGCCGCTGACCCCCGTGAGCACGACCAGTTGGTGGCGCGGGATGTCGACATCCACGTTTTTGAGGTTGTGCTGCCGGGCGCCGCGCACCCGGATGAAGTCCTGAGCCATACCGCCTGACCAACCGGTATCCACCCCGCATGCGCAAGTGTGAGAATGGCATGAGCACGATCGGGAGTGCACAAGGCTCAGCGAGCCCTTGGATCATAACTGAGGTGCATCCACTGTCATGTTTATCATATATTTCGTATTTACTGATTTTCAGGATGGGGTGTTAGATTGCCCAAAATGAGTCCTCAGATAGCTGATTATCAGTGCTTTATGCCCTCGTTTTTGGCCGAAAATGGCCGGAATGAGCAGACAGATTGCTTACATACAAGACTCTCATTTTACAGAAGTTACATCAAATCTACGACAATTCTTTTGTGTCAATTATCGCATTTGATATAATTACCATACTACTCAGAATGTCGAGACCGCCTTACATTTCTACCCGCCTGACTCTCGCCGGTCTGCCACTTTTGGCTCTGGGGATATCCGCTGCACCCGCCATGGGTCAGGTGGGTTATGCGGCGAGCCACTATGCCGCGCAGCGGGCGGTTTACCAAGATCCCGCCTATCCAGAGTACCTTCGCCAGCAGCAGGCTTATGCCGCCTACCAGCAACAAATGGCGGCCTACCAGGCGCAACAGCAGCAGCAAATGGCGGTTTACCCGGCCTATTATCAACAGATGCCGGCGGCCGTGCCGGTGGCGCGGGTGGAAGTCGGCGCACTGGTCCGTTTCGACGGCCGATACGCGGCGGCTTCGACCAACCTGCCGATCCAGGTGCAGTATGCAGTGAATGCGGCCAATTACCTGCAAAAGAAGCCCTATGTGTTCGGTGGCGGGCACCGCAGCGTCGAGGACAGCGCGTACGATTGCTCAAGCGCGGTCTCCTACGCACTGATCAAGGGTGGCCTGCTGCGTGGGCCGCTGACCTCCGCAGCCTTTGCGAACTACGGCGCGCCCGGTCCGGGGCGCTTCATCACCATCTGGGTGAAGCCGGGAAGCCATGTTTTCATGACCGTCTGCGGCCTGCGACTGGACACGACTGGTGGCCGCGAACGTGAGGGCCCGCGTTGGCGTGCGGAAGGCCGCAGCGTGGCGGGCTTCGCTCCCCGGCATCCCGTGGGGCTGTAGCTGCCCGCTACTCATAGACTAACTGACCCGTAGCCACGCAGTCCTGATCCGCCACCAACCGGAGCCAGTAGGCACCGAAGGCTTTGGGGAAGTGATGAACTAGAGGCTCACCGGCAGCCACCTGAAATTCACGATAGGGGCACCAGAGGCCGGTGCCGGCGATGTCGACTTCCACACGGATGGTGACGGGTTTGGCGGCGTTGTGAGACAGGGTGAGAGTCTTGTCATCGAAGCCGGTCATGAGGTACGGGTCCGAAGGTATCCCGGCCTTCACGCCGCTGTCCTTCCAGGGGCCGCCAAAGCCGCGTGCCTTGCCGAATTGCCACAGATCATCAACTGCGCCTAACCAAAGGGATGTTTTTCCGTCGTCTGACTTGATGATGTGCTCACCTGCCGCGTCCTTGCGCACGCCGCTCATGACCAGCATGCCGCGATAGCTGGCGTAGTCCTTGATGCGGCGATTGTGAGTCGTGATCGGGCGGATCTTGGCGAAGCCGCCGGCATTGTCGGCCGGAAGCTCATAAAAAATGCCCCCGGCATTGAAGAGATCGCGTTCGGTGCAGACCTCGCGGTCGATGCGCTCCTCACCGAGAACGCCCGGCGCATCCAGCGCGGCGGAACCACGCGGCAGGCGCCAACGGCCACCCTTGTCATCGACATAGAGAATGGAGGCAGCGTCGGCGATCAGGATGTCCTTCGGAATGGCCACATGTTCGCGGGTCCATTCCTGCCCTGCGATGTCATTCGTTTGGCGCAGCGCCAGAGTTCCGTCGAGATCGTAGCAACCAAGATCGCCAGCCCCGTCCCTGGCGAGGTAGCGCAGCGTTTTGAAATCGGCGCCGCGTGCATGCATAAGGCCACCTGTGACCTGAGTGTCTTCAGGGGTGGCGATGCCGGCGAAGATGCCGTCAGGTTCGGCGCTGCGCGTGTCGTCATTTTGGAAGTAAAAGAGGGCCGTCACGCACGCAGCATTCGTGGTGGTTTTCAGGCGCACCCAGGTCCCCTTCTCCTCGGCCGTGAAAGGCAGCCATGCACAACCTTTGGCGGCGACTTCCACTTCTTTGAGTTTCTGCCACTGGCCGTTGCCCGCGGCATCGACTTCAAGGATGAAGGTCTTCACCTCCGCGTCTTCATTGACCAGATGCACCGACCGATGCGCAAAACCCGTGAACAGAAAGGGCTCGCTGGTTTCTCCTGACTTCACGACGTCCTGCAACCACACCGCGCCTCTGCCCAAAGCCGGACCGAGGCGATCCAGTGTCTCAGGTTGGACGAACCATAAGTTTGACTGTGAACGGCCAGGCCCCACGATATCGCCCTTGGCTTTACGTTTGTTGAGGAATTCACTCTTCGCGGTGTCGTCACAGCCGAAGA
>JAXMIV010000108.1:0-5149 GCA_034377045.1 Prosthecobacter sp.
GCATCCGGCTTCATGTCAATAAGATCCAAATTGCTGGGCGCACCCAGGTTGAAGATCATGATGCAGGAGCGTTCGCTCTTTTTTCCGTCGACCGCATTGGCCGCGCGCAAGGCCTCAAAGCCGGGCATGGTCAGGCCGAGCGCGCTCAGGGCGCCGACTTGCAAGAAATCGCGCCGCGACAAGCCGTCGCAGGTGGTGATGGAGCCTTTACCGGAGAATTTCAGCATCGTATTGCGGGCGGTTAGTTAAAGCAGCCAAGTAATGATACGCCGCTCAGGAGGTATTCTAAATGGAGGATGACGCTTTTGGAATGGTGCAAAAGCGCTCCGGAGCCGCCGCCGAAGCCGCTGTTCCCCGGCTTTCGTGCTTGGCAGAAGGGGCGGCCAAGGGCAGAATCCGCCTCATGAAAGCCTCCCTCCTCGCGCTTCTCTCGGTCTTGAGCGTGGCCACCCTCTCCGCTCAAACCGCCGCCCCCGCCCAGCCCAGCGCGGCAAATGCCGAGGATGAACCGACCCGCGACGGCCTCTGGGACGGTCGTCTGAAGGGTGGCAGCTACGTCGTCCGCGCCAATGCCATCATGGCCCTTTCCAAGCACGAGTACATCGCCGATGCCACGGCCCGGGTGGTCGAGGTCAATGTCTCACTCAATACCTCCATGGTGGTACGCTTCTACTTCCTCGAGCCGGTGCGCGTCGAGGGCGGCGGCATGATCGGCGCCGCCCAGAGTGCGCTCGACAAGGCCCGCGGCGTCGTTGAGCAGACCGCCGGGCGCATTTCACCAACCCTGACGGAACCGAAGGCCGTGAAGAACTACCCGATGTCCACCCACGCCCACACCATCGAATTCTGGGTCAAGGATGAGGAGCGGCTCAACTCCCTCTACGGCAGCCTGAATCGCGCTTTCCGCACCGGTCAGGGCCGCATTTGGAAAGAATAGCCCTATTTCCCGAGGAAGCCGCCCAGCCCTTCCAGCAGTTTCACGCCGGATTCGACACCTTTGTTCAAGGTGTCCCCCGCGCCTTTGATGACCCCGCCCGGCTGCGTGGCGGCGTCCTTCCCGAGAAGCGGCGTCAGCAGCAGCTCCGAGCCTTTGCCGACCACGTCCCCCGGCGCCGACATCAGCGCTTTGCCCGCCCCGGCGAGAATGCGCCCGCTCAGGTCCTCACGCGGAGCATCCAGGGTACCGGAGATTTTGAGCGTCGTCCACAGCAGCCCCGGCGGCCCGGCGGGATTCGTCTGGGTGAAAACATGCTGCTGCGCGCCCGGAAACCAGCGCAGCGTGTCCTGGGTCACTCCCACGAAAAAATCCCCCTCAATCTGCCGCCCGCGGATGGTCAGCGTGCCTTCGATCCGCAGCAGCCCATTCGATTGCAGGATGATCTTCTCAAAGCGAGTGCTCCCCGCAGCCTCATGGCGCACGTGGCTGCTGGCAATATCGAGCACCAGGCGCTTAAAGCGCTCCACCCCCGTGTAGCTGGCCAATTGATCCAAAATCGGCAGCGCCGTCAGCACGCCGTCGCGCAGGTTCACATCGCCTTCCACCGATGGCGGCGCCTGCCGGCTGCCCTGCGCATTCAAATCCCCCTCGAGATTCCCTGAGAGCCGCGTCCGCCAGTCCTCCGTCAGGCATTCCCGCAGCGGCACGCCCGCCAGATGCGCCGAAACCTTCCAATCCCCCTCCTGGGGACGCATCGACCCGCGCAGCGTGATCACCGCCGGGTCCAGCCAGCGCACCGTCGCCTCATTCAGCAAAATCTGCTCCCGGCTTAGCCGCGCCGAAGCCCGCGTGAGATTGAACTTCAGCGGCTTCGGCTGTGCGGCCAACCGCAGCGGCGTCTCCAGGTAACCGCCCTCAATCACGATCTGGCAGGACGACTCCTGGTGCCACGGAGACACCTGCAGCCGCGCATCCTGCAGCAACCACGAGCCCGGATAGGTCAGCGAAAAGCGGTCGATCTTCGCGCCCTCAATCTCCGTGCGCGTCGGCAGCCAGCGGCGAATCCAGACAGGGGCGTCGTTTCCCGCTTCCATGGGCTCGCGCAACGTCTGCACCTGCTCCGCCGGCGTTGGCGCCTGCGCCGGACTGGCGGCCGCCGGATTCCACTTCAAAGCCAAACTGTCCGCGCCCGCGCCGACGATCCGCCAACTTCCCAAGCGGAACGCCCCCCAATCGATGCCCAGGTGCAGCCCATTCATCTCCACCTGCCAACCGCTCGCCGTTGCCGCCTCCGCTTCCGCGCAGGTCACCTCATCACCCGTCCAGCGCAGCGGCGAAAGGTGCGTCGTGCCCTTGAGTTTCGTCCCCAGCAACTCCTCCATCTTCGCCTTAAACTCCTCCCTCTGCACATAACCCCGCACCCAGTTCACAATCAGCGACGGCGCCAAAAGCACCCCCACGATCCCCGCAATCACGATCGCCACCAGAACACCCAACCAGCGTGAACCCTTGCTGGATCTGCGGCGGCTTTTGCGACTCATGCCCCCAGTGTAATCAAAAAACCCACCCGAGCGCAAAAGATTCCCGTTTCCCCAGCCTCAGAGAGGCGAAAGCCAATAGCCCACATCTTTAGATGTGGGGTTTCCCGCCCCATCCAAATCCGCCCACGAATTGTAAGTGGCGGCCGGCTCCGTCGCCGACATAGTCGCCGCATGAAGACAACCGATCTCGTGTTTGTGGGATTCCGGTCGCGTGTGGCCGCGCTGCACCGCGGAACGGGCGAGATCGTCTGGGAATGGGAAGCGGCCAAAGGCAGCTCCTACCTCACCCTGCTCGTGGATCGGGACCTCGTGATCGTCTCCGTCGATGGCTACATGTACGGACTCGCAGCCGCAACTGGCAGAGAACTGTGGTTCAACCCCATGAAAGGTTTCGGCACCGGCGTCGCCTCACTCGCCTCCGCCAGCGGCTCTGCCCAAAACACGCAGGCCCACGCCGCCGCCGCCGAAGCCCTCGCCGCGCAGGCGGCGACAACGCACAGCCCGTCCTCATAGGCAAACACATCGCCGTCGGGTGGTAGGATGAGGACATCTCGCTTCGCAGCTATCCACCCTATCCCTTGCGCGTAGCGCCCTGGACTGCGGAGACTTGTCTCCGCAGTCCACAAGCGGACTTGTCCGCGTCAAAGACCCCGCAGCGCAATACCGAACCGCAGATGCCGCAGAAAAAACAGAATCATCATCTCCCCGTTCCCCATCTGTGCCCTCTGCGAAATCTGCGGTTAATCACCTGCCCCGCCCCGCGAACCACCGTTTGCCGCCCCCCGCAAAATCGGCCACAATGCGTGCCGCCTACCCACTCATGCCGGACATCGTCCTCGCCACGCTCAACGCCAAGTACATCCACGCTTCCTTCGGGCTGCGCTGCCTCATGGCGAATCTCGGGGACCTGCGGGAGCGCGCCTGCCTGGCCGAGTTCATCATCAACCAGCAGCCCCTCGACATCGTCGAGACCCTCCTCGCCCTTAATCCCCGCATCGTCGGCTTCGGCGTCTACATCTGGAATGTCGAGCCCACCACCGAAGTCGTCGCCCTGCTCAAGCGCCTCCGCCCCGAGTTGATCATCATCCTCGGCGGCCCCGAAGTCTCCTACGAGACCGAAGGCCAGCCCATCGTCGCCCTCGCCGACCACGTCATCACCGGCGAAGCCGACCTCAAATTCGCCGAAGTCTGCCGCCACCTCCTCGAAGCCAACGACCTAACCAAAAGCGCCGCCTCTGTTCAATCCTCAATCTTCAATCTTCAATCATCAATCTTCACTCCCCCCGCCCCTCCGCCTCCCGCTCTCCCCAAAATCCTCCCCGCCGACCTCCCGCCCCTCCACCACCTCGCCACCCCTTACGACCTCTACACCGACGAAGACCTCGCCCATCGCGTGCTTTACGTCGAGGCCTCGCGCGGCTGCCCCTTCACCTGCGAGTTCTGCCTCTCCTCATTGGACATCCCCGTCCGCGCCTTCGCCATCGATGCCTTCCTCGCCTCCATGCAGCGCCTCCTCGACCGCGGCGCCACCCAGTTCAAGTTCGTCGACCGCACCTTCAATCTCCACCTCCCCACCAGCTCCGGCATCCTCCAGTTCTTCCTCGACCGCTGGCGCGACGGCCTCTTCCTCCACTTCGAGATGGTGCCCGATCGCCTCCCCGAACAACTCCGCGCCCTCATCCGCCGCTTCCCGCCCGGCGCCGTCCAGTTCGAAGTCGGCATCCAAACCTTCGACGACCTAACATCAAAGAACATCAGCCGCCGCCAAAACCTCGACCGCCTCGCCGATAACTTCCGCTTCCTCCGTGAAGAAACCGGCGTCCACATCCACGCCGACCTCATTGTCGGCCTGCCCGGCGAAGGCATCGAAAGCTTCGGGCGCGGCTTCGACCGCCTCGTCCGCCTCAATCCCCAGGAGATCCAAGTCGGCATCCTCAAGCGCCTCCGCGGCACCCCCATCGTCCGCCACGATGCCGAGTACCAGATGAAGTACTCCCCCCAGCCGCCTTACGAGATCCTCTCCACCCGCGACATCCCCTTCCCCGACCTGCAGCGCATGCGCCGCTTCGCCAGATACTGGGACATCGTCGCCAACAGCGGCAACTTCACCGCCACGCTGGCGCTCATGTGGCGCGATGGCGCGTCGCCGTTTGTGCAATTTTTGCGCTTCAGCGATTGGCTCTTTACGACGTTGCAGCGGACGCACCAGATCGCACTCTCCGTCATCGCGCAATCCCTCTTCGACTTCCTGACCCAGGAGAATGCCGTCGATCCCGAACTCGCCGCTGCCACGCTGCAAGCCGACTGGCACCGCACGCCGAGCCGCGAACCGCTCCGTTTGTCATTCGACATTCGTCATCCATCATTTTCACCCCCCGCCGCCGTCCGCGCGGCACGCCGGCAGGCGCGGCATACGCAGGTGCAGGTGCAGTGAGGAATACCGACCAAGTTCGCCGCCTCAATGCTTCAATCTCAGTCAAGAACGACCAAGTAACTCGTGCCCTCCCGCCCCCAACTCGCGAGCCAGCATCGCTCGATCAGTTTCAAATAAAAGCGCAGCCATTCTTGGAAGCCTGAAGGGCTTCGGGAATTCAGCCCAGGGATGAGCGAAGGCACGAGCGATTCCCTGGGTGCCCTCGCACAGCGAAAGCCAGAGGGCGCAAATCCGTAG
>JAXMIV010000109.1:0-4158 GCA_034377045.1 Prosthecobacter sp.
GCGGTTATTTTTCGGCCGTGCAGACAGCGGGGATCGACAAAGCGCTCTCCAAGAAAATGCCGGAAGAGCTGAAGGCACTCTCAGTCTTTGGCGAGATCGAGTGGACGGTGAAGGCGCTGCCCCTTGTCGGCAAAGGCCCTCATGATGGAATCAGTGGCGCTGGCATGGTGGCGGTGAAAGGTCAAATCTACCTCGCCGGGGGCTTCATCCCCGCAGGCGACGAAACGGAAGATGCAAGCCGCCGCACATCACGCTGGGTACATCGTTACGATCCGAAGACCGATCAATGGACACGACTGCCCGACCTGCCGGAGCGGCGTGAATACACTCGTGCCATCGCCGCGGACAACTCGGTCTATGTGCTCGGTGGGGCCGTTCAAGCAAAGCCTGCTGTGCCTTCCGCGGATGTCTTCCGCCTGGACATATCAGAGGCACCGCTTCAGTGGCAGAACGCGCCTTCCCTGACGATCCCGCGCACCCACATGGCCGTGGGCAAGGCAGGCCCTTTTCTAATAGCCGCCGGCGGCAACAAGTATGACTTTGCAGAGAAGGGCTATAGCCCCAAGACGATCCAGGGTGTGACGGATGTGTTCGATTTGCTGCATCCTGATTTAGGCTGGAAGCAGCGAGCGCCAATTCCCGGCAGCCCGCGCGGTTGGTGCGCATCAGCCGTGGTGGGAAGCAAGTTTTATGTGATGGGCGGCGTGACTTGGCCGGGAGAGGGCCGGGAACGGCTTCAGGAGACACTATTGTACGACCCGGAACGCAATAAATGGCAGCGCCTGGCGGATTTTCCTTTCCAAATCTCTGGTTGGGCGGCGGATGCTTATCAGGACCGTTATGTCATCGCCATCGGCGGGGCCGGGACTCGCTGGAATGATGTGCCCTTTGTCTATGACACGAAGACCGATCGATGGATGAGAATGACAGGTGCGCTGCCGCCCGGCGCGGTGTTCAACGACCCCGGCGTCTGCATCATCGGCGATACGATTTATGTCGCGGGTGGCGAAGGCTCCGGCGGCAGTCACTTCAATCACTTCCTGGTTGGTAAGATCAAGCCGCATGCGATGGCGGGAGCTGCGGTCGATATTGGCTCGCGTTGGGAATTATTCGTGGACGAATATTTAGTTGCTCAACGCAGGGGCCTGAGCTTGAAATTGCATGAGCCGGTGAGGCGAGAGATAGTGCTGGTCACCGATCAGCCATGGGAGGGACCAACCTGCGGTTATTTTTCGGCCGTGCAGGATGGTAAAAAGGTCCGGTTGTACTATCGCGGCTCGGCGGGCGGATCGGATCATTCGGAAGATCAGGTGACCTGTGTGGCGGAGAGCACGGACGGCATTCACTTCACGCGGCCCAAGCTGGGGATCATCGAAGCGGGTGGCACGAAGGAGAACAATGTCATTTGGCGTGGTGTGGAATCACACAACTTCGCTGCGTTTCTCGATGCCAATCCCACGGCCAAGGCCGATGAGCGCTACAAGGCCCTCGGTGGCGTGAAGCAGCCTGGCAAAAACTGGATGACTGGTGAAACGCCCGGCGGGTTGTATGCCTTTGCCTCAGCCGACGGGCTGCACTGGCGTAAATTGCGGCCGGAAGTGGTCATGACCAAGGGTGCCTTTGACTCTCAAAACATCGCATTCTGGGACGCGCCGCACGGACGCTACGCCAGCTACACGCGCATATTTACCAATATGGTTCGGGCGATCCAAAGCAGCACTTCAACGGACTTCCTCCAGTGGAGTGACGGTGTCATCAACCATTATGCCAAAGATGTGCCCGTCGAGCATTTCTACACCTCGGCCACGGTGCCGTGCCCAGGGGCGCCACATCTGCTGCTGTCGTTTCCGAAGCGTTTTATACCCGCGCGGAAGAAGGTTCTGGACCACGAGTTCCCCGGTGTGTCCGATGCCGTTTTCATGAGCAGCCGGGATGGAGTGAACTGGGATCGTACGTTTCTGGAAGCTTGGCTGCGTCCGGGTCCGGATTCAAAAAATTGGACCGACCGCAACAGCATGACCGCCGCCGGGATTGTCGAGACCGCGCCGGATGAATGGTCGCTTTATGTGAGCGAGCACTATCGCAGCCCGGACAATCGCCTGCGCCGCGTGACGGTGCGCAAGCAGGGCTTTGCTTCAATGCATGCGGATGCGCGTGGCGGTGAGTTTGTTACCAAGTCGTTGCGAATCGGCGGCGACAAGCTGATTCTCAATTACGCCACCTCTGCTGCCGGTTCGATTCAGGTGGAAATCCAGGATGAAGACGGCAAACCGCTGCCTGGATTCACCCTTGCGGACATGCCGGAGTTGTATGGTGATGAATTGGAGGCGCCTGTGACCTGGAAAGCCGGCAGTGATCTTAGTGCGCTCAAGGGCAAGACAGTGCGCCTGCGTTTCATCATGAAAGATGCCGATCTCTTTGCCCTGCGTTTTGCCAAGTAAGAGCTGATTAATGAAAATGATGCGCATACTAATTTCCATTCTATTGCTCGGGCATGCTCTCCTTCACGGTCAGACTGCGCCAGAGGTAAGAGTTCGTGAAACGAAGGTCATTTCTCAATGGCCGCAGTTTTACCACGGCTGGCCTACCATCGCGCGCCGGGCTAATGGCGATCTCGTGCTGGTTTACTCTGGGGGGCGGGACTATCACGTCTGCCCATTTGGCCGGCTGGAGTTCATGATGTCGCGCGACGAAGGCGGCACCTGGACACAACCGCGGGTGCTGTTGGACAGCGCCATCGATGACCGCGATTCCGGCATCCTGGAAACGGGGAAGGGGACTCTACTGGTGAGCACCTTCAATTCCTTCGCTTACCAAATTCACATGAACAAACCGGAGCGCCTGCTCAATCAAACATTTGGCGACGAAACGCCCGCCATGCTCAAACGCTGGCACATCCTGGACGCAGCCACCACGCAGGAGCAAAAGGCGGTCGATACCGGCTTCTGGATGCTGCGCTCCACGGACGGCGGCATGAACTGGTCCTCACGCTACCGGGTTCCGGCTTATAGTCCGCACGGTCCGGTCAATCTTCTCGACGGGCGCATTTTCTACGCCTCCGCGAACGGCAAGAAAGCCGTGGCCATGATCTCCGATGACGACGGCCTAACATGGAATACCGTTTCTGAAATGCCCGTGCGCGCCGGTGAGTTGCACGCCGTGCAGGCGGCCGATGGGACGATCATCGTGCATGTGCGGGACAAGGTCCCCACACCAGAGGGCACCGTACAAAGCACCGCGCAGACGATCTCCATCGATGGCGGCAAAAGCTGGTCCGTGAAACAGAAGGTGGCGGATGGTTATCCATCACACCTGCTGCGTCTGCGAGACGGCACACTGGTGATGTCCTACAGTTGGCGGTTGGCGCCCTTTGGCATCCGTGGGAAGCTCAGTTCCGATCATGGCCGAACCTGGTCGCATGAGTTCATCTTAAGCGATGACGCCGCGAACTGGGACGTGGGTTATCCAAGCACCGTCGAACTGGCGGACGCAACGCTTCTAACGGTCTGGTACGAAGCTCCCAAAGATTCCCACAAGGCTGTGCTCAAACAGGCACGCTGGACCCTCAACCGCTGATGCCCTTTTTCCCAATCATGAAACTACCCGCACCTTTGTTGCTTATCTCACTGGCCCTCGCTCTGCCTGCCTTTGCCACCGATCAGGCGAAAATCATCGAGACCCGGGTCATCAGCCAACAGCCGCAGTACTACCACGGCTGGCCCACCATCGCCCGCAAACAGGACGGCACTCTGATGGTCGTCGTGTCTGGTGGCCGCCACGGACATGTCTGTCCCTTTGGCCGCGTGGAACTGATGACTTCACGCGATCAGGGCAAGACGTGGACTTTTCCGCGTTCCATCCTCGACACCGATTTGGATGATCGTGATGCCGGGATTTTGGAGACGTCGAAGGGAACGCTGCTGGCGACCACCTTTACCTCTCTTGCCTACGAGATTCAGATAGGTCTCCTGAAAGAGGGGAAAGAATCCCATTTCGTCAACGCCAAGACATTGCCGTCATGGATCGCCGCGCAAGACCGTCTGACCGCGGAACAGCGCCAGGCGCAGTTGGGCGAATGGATCGTGCGCTCCACCGACAACGGTATCTCCTGGTCGGCGCCGATTCGCACGATCGTCAACAGCCCCCACGGCCCCACTG
>JAXMIV010000110.1:0-4486 GCA_034377045.1 Prosthecobacter sp.
CATGGAGGCTGGTTTCTTCATTAGCGGGGCAGCGTCGGCGAGGCGGGTGGGTTTTCAACAAGGGCTAGGGTACACCAGAACAGAAAGATGGGGGTTCCCGGCAAACGCTCTCTCCCAAGCGCCGCCGGGTCTTTCGTTCGACCCCACCGGGCGCAAACGTTCCCGCATAGAGGACTATGCGGACCACTTCCGGACGACGGCACCGCGCCGCCACCTTCTCACCGATTCGCCTGCAGCCACGCCGTGCTGCGCTGTAGTTCGCCTTTTTGGTAGGCGATTTCGGCGTCTTTTTTGCCGGGTCCTTCGGGGGCTTTGACGGTGGGGATCTCTTTGCCCTTTTTGGTCATGGCCTGCCAGGCGGCGAAGGCGGGGGTGTCGCGATAATTTTCGGGGAAGAGTTTCCAGTACTCTTCCTTTTTGTAGGGCATAGGGCGGGGGAAGCCGGAGATGGTTTCGACCTGGAGGGGGACGCCGGGGGCGAGTTCGGCGAAGCGTTTGGCGTAGGCTTTGAAGTCGACGAGGCCTTCGCCGATGGCGGTCCACTGGATGGTGGCGCCATCCGGAGTTTCCCAGGCCATGCTGTCGCGGACGCTGGAGCAGTTGGTGTAGGGGCCGAGGACTTCGAGGTGGGTCAGGGGTTCTTCCATGGCCCAGACGGCGTTGCCGGGGTCGATGTTGACGCCGACAAAGTCTTTGCCGGCGGCTTCGACGAGGGCTTTGAGCTCGTGCGATTGCATGTCGCCGGCGTGGTTTTCGAGGGAGATTTTGATGCCTTCGCCTTCGGCCTTGGATTTGGAGGCTTTCAATACCTTGAGAACCTGCTCGATATGGCGCTGGATGCCACCGTCGGTGGCGCGGTCTTTTTGGTTGCCGAGGTAACAACGGGCGACGGGGGAGCCGAGTTTTTTGGCGATGCGGATGGTCAGCGCGAGATGTTCCCCAGGCGTGCCAAAGGCGGGCTTCCAGGTATTGGAGGTGGCGCAGATGCTGCCGGTGCCGACGTAGAGTTTGAGGCCGAGTTTGTCGGCCTGGTCTTTGAGGCCCTGGAGGTAGGCGTCTTCAAAGGATTCGAAGATGGGGAGTTCGGAGATGAAGCAGGTATCGAGCTGCAAGGAGGCGGCGTGGTCGATGTATTGGGCGGCTTTCCAACCGGTGGCGCGCAGGGAGAAGTGGTCCATGCCGATCATCAATTTGGCACCGGGGGCCGCCAGGAGTCGGGTGGTGGCAGCGGCGGCGGTGGCGAGGGCGGTTTGCTGGAGGAAGGCGCGGCGGTTCATGGGAAGGGAGACACCAACGGTCACCAAGCGGTGACACTGTCAGTGAGATGAGACGGTGCTGGTTTGGTCTGCGGACGCGTCTCGGCTCTGGAAAGCCGAGCTACGGCTCACTGCGGCTCAGCGCACGATGATTTTGATCGCGGCGTGGCCTTGGCGGTCATCGCCGGAGGAGACGAGAAGCTGGCCGAGGTGGTGGCCGCTGCGCCAGGGAGTGGCGTTGATGGGCTTCGTCTGGAGGAGGTAAGCGCCGGTGCCGGCGTTGCGGAAGGAGGTGATGTTGTTGCTGAAGGAGACGTTCTGCCCGGGAACTTCAAAGTGCTCCATAAGGGTGAAGTTGTCCCGGCTCAGGTCGACGACGGGAGCGCCCGCGCAGGTGACGACGACCAGGATGTTCGCCGGCTGGGTGTTGCCGGTGGCGGCGGCGCCTTGGGAGGTTTGGACGCTGAGCGAGAGCGGACCCACGACGACGGCGGCCTTGGGGTGGGGGCCGGGTGCGGGGCGCGGCGCCAGGGGACCAGGCGGCGGGCTGACAAAGGGAGCCGAAAGGATGGTCTCGGGTTTTTTCACGGGCTCAGGCACGGCGGCGGCGGCTTTGACGGGGGCCGGGGCGGGCTTGGCAGCGGGCTTTGTTGCGGGGACCGGTTTGGTGGCAGGTTTGGCGGCCACGGGCTTGGCGGGGGCCTTCGCGAGGGGCTTGAGCGCTGGTTTGGGGGCAGCTTTTTTCGGCGGGACCGGCTTGGCGGCGGGCTTCTTCGCGGGGGCCGATTTGGCTTTCCCGGCCGCTTTGGGGGCGGGAGCCGACTTTTTCACCACGGCAGCGGATTTCTTCGCAGCCCCTTTTTTCGCAGTCGTTTTTGTCGCCATGTGAGGATTTGTTCCTGATTTCCGCGAGGCTAACAAAATGTTCCCCATTGTGTCTAGGGGTTTAAAGGGGGCGGGTCATGGGAGACAGGTGGCAATGAGGTCGGCGACGCGGTCCATTTCGGCTTCGGTGTTGTAGAAATGGGGGCTGAAGCGCAGGTGGGGCTTGCCGGCGCGGTCATGGCGGAGGGAGACGGTGACGCCGTGGCTGGCCAGGTGGGCGGTGATTTGTTCGGCTGACGCCCCCTGCCCCTCAGGACGCCAGGCGGTGGTGATGCCGGAGGCGTGGGGGCCGCCGGCGGGGCCGAGGAAACGAAAGCCCTGGGGGATGAGGCGGTCGATGAGGCGGGATTTGAGGCGGAGGAGCTGGGCACTGACCTCGGGGATGCCAACCTCAAGAAGCAATTCGAGGCCGGCTTTCATGCCAAGGATGCCGGCGACATTGAGGACACCGGGCTCGTAGCGCCGGCCGCCGCGTTCAAAGGCGATAGTGTCCTGGGCGATGAAGTTCGGGCTGCGGACATTCCAGGAGCCGAGGAGGGTGGGGCGGAGGCGTTCCTGCACCTCTTCGCGGACGTAAACAATCCCGGCGCTCATGGGGCCGAGCATCCATTTGTGGGAATCGGCGGAGAGGAAATCCACATGGTCGACTCGGGTCTCAAAGGCGCCGACGGTCTGGATGGCGTCGAGGCAGAAGAGGACACCACGGGCACGGAGCATGCGGCCGATGGTGTCGATATCGATGCGATAGCCGCTGAAAAAATGGCAGGAGGCGAGGGCGACGAGCTTGGTCTTGGGGGTGAGAGCAGCTTCGACGAGTTCGGGGGTGATCTCGCCGGGGGAGGCGGGTTTGAGGAGGCGGGCGGTGACGCCGTGGCGGTGGAGGTCGGTCCAGGGGTAGACATTGGCCGGGTAGTCGTCCTGATAGCAGACGACTTCGTCGCCGGGCTGCCAGTCGAGGCCGTTGGCGACGAGGCTGAGGCCGAGGGAGGTCGGGCCGAGCAGGGAGATCTCGCTGGCCTTGGCGCCGATGAGAGTGGCGGCGATGACGCGGGTCTCATTGACGGCGCGCCAAGCTTCGGGGTACTCCTGCATGCGCCGACAGCTTTGCTCCAGGTAGTCCTGCATGGCTCGGGTGACCCGGCGCGGCAGGATGGTGACGCCGGCGTGCGCCAGGAAGATGCTGGCGCGCGCGACGGGGAATTCGGCGAGGCGGGCGGCTTCAGAGGGGAAAAGGGACACGGGCAAAGGGTCAACGGTTGTGAGGGCTAGTCAAGGGAGTGGACGGAGCGAAATGCGCGATGGACTTCGAGAGGGGAGTGCGGCGCCGAACGGGAGGCAAAAAAGATCTGGACGATTCAGCGGCGCTTTGCAAATCTCCGAGTTCATCCTAAATCACCATGCGCAACCTTCGGACTCTCCTTATCATCGCGGCTGCCACCAGCCTAGTCTCCTGCGGAACCGTCTCCACCGTGCAGCCGGCGGCGGCAAGCAACCTGAAAACGGGCAAGCAGTATAGCAAGGTGGTGGTGCAGGACTTTCGCAGCGCGGTGTCGGATGATGATGGCAGCACCGTGGTGGCTGGACGGCAATTTGCCGATGTGATTGCCCAGGCGGTCCGGAGTTCAAGGCCGGGGGTGATGGTGTCACGCAATGGTCCGCCGGATGCGGGCACCCTGGTGATCGGCGGTGAGATCACGCGCTACATGGAAGGCAACGCCGCCCTGCGGCTGTTTATCGGCATGGGCGCGGGCAGCAGCTACTTTGACGCGAACATCCGGTTCTCCGACGGCGCGACGGGGCAGTCTCTGGGCTCGTTGCGCGCGGACAAGAACAGTTGGGGACTGGGCGGTAGCATTGCCGCCACTCAAACGGTCAAGGTGTTCATGCAGGAAGCGGCCAAAAAGACGGCCACGGAGGTGGCCCCGTTGTTGCGGTAAGGCAGACTCTGCCGGTTTCGGTTGGAGGAGGGTCTCCGGCAAGGCAAAGTACGTGATTCCCGCCTTGCTCAAAGGCCCGGCTTTTGCTCAGCCACCTTCTCCACGAGCTTCGCAAAGGGGAAGCGGTCGCTGTTGTCTTTTCCCACGTAACGGAAGACTTCTTTGCCGTCGGGACCAATTAGGGGCTCTCGCCATCGGCATCGGGTTTGAGGAAGACCTTGGTGATGCGGGTCATTCCTCTTTCTTCAGTTCCTTGATGCGGACGTTGCGGTACGAGACGCGCTTCGCTTCGTCCTGGAAGGCGATGTGGCCTTCATTGGGGCGATCTTTCATGGTGATGTCGTCGAGGCTGGTGTCGATGACCTGTTCACCGTTGAAGATGACCTTCACGCGGCGGCCCTGGACGGT
>JAXMIV010000111.1:0-3890 GCA_034377045.1 Prosthecobacter sp.
ATCGCGGTGGCCATCTTCTCCGCGACGGCTCTGCACGCAGCGCCCAGTTACGTTGACCTGCCCACGGTCATGCGCCTCGCCGGTGCCAACAATGACGAGATCGAACTCGCACGGGTGAAGCACGCTGAGACGATTGCGGAATCCAAACAGGCTTGGCAGCGCTTCTGGCCCACGCTCAGTCTCGCCGCTGGTTATCGCGGCCACGAAGGCAATGTTCAGGACATTGCCGGGTCCGTCTTTGGGGCTCGCAAGCAGCAGTACACCGTTGGCACCGGTATCGCCATCGACTGGGCTCCAGGCGATCTTTATTACAGCGCCCTTGCGGCCAATCAACGAGCCTTTGCCGCCGAACACCTCGCCGAAAAAGCAAGGCGTGACATCGTCCAGCAGGCTGTCGACCGCTACTATGATATTCTCGCCGCCGAAGCGGAACTGGCCGTGATCGAGGAAGACCTGAAGATCACCCAGGATTATGCCGGGCAGCTGGAAGGCGCCGTCACCGCCGGCACCGCGTTTCGCGCGGACTTGCTACGTGTTCAGACTCAGGTCAGCCGTGCCATGCTCAACATCCGGCAGGGGCAGGAAAAACGTGATTTGGCAGCCGCGGCATTGGCTGAATCCCTTCGCCTGGCCCCGGACACCGCCCTGCGTCCTGCCAAATCCGACCTCGTTCCCGTTCGGCTTGTCGGCACCAGAGGCGTCGCCACCCTCATTTCCCAAGCCAATCAGTTGCGGCCTGAGATGCACGCCCAGGCAGCGGCGGGCACCGCGGCAGCTTTGGAACGCGAACGCGCCCGCGTCGCTCCCATGATTCCCAGCGTCCAGGCCGGCTATGGCGTCGGCGGACTTGGCGGCGGCTTCGCCGGCGAATTTGGCAACTTCAATGACCAGCAGGACTTTTTCATCGGTCTCGGGTGGAAAATTGGCCCCGGTGGCCTTTTCGATCGCCAACGCAGGAACATTGCCTCCGCCCGTGAGCAGGCCACTGCCCTCCAGGGCAATCAAATCAAGGCTGCGATCGGACGCGAAGTTGTCGAAGCTGCCGCCCGAGCCCAGTCTGCGCACGACCAGATCGCCATCAACGACCAAGCGGTGGTTGCCGCCGAAGAAATGGTCAAATTGGCCAGGGATCGGCAGGCCAGCCAGCTCGGCGTTGTCCTCGAATACCTGCTCGCCCGCGAGGAACTGACCCGTGCCCGTCAGAGCCGCGTCAAGGCGGTCACCGATTTCAACAAGGCTCAGCACGAACTCAAACGTGCCGTTGGCCTGTAGATAGCATCAGAGCAAAGCACGTCCCTCCTGTGAAATCACCATTGCTGAAACTTGATGATTGCGGCAGATGGCCAATCAGTCACGGTAAAACATTGAACATCATTCGCTAAGAGTGGTCAAACAATGACCGATCCGAGTGGTCTGATCCCACTGCAAAGGGAGCTGCCAGCGTAGTATATCCTGGTGGGCCTTCCGAACCGTATTTGTCGAAACGATTGACATCCGGTCGGAACGCATCCCCTTGATTGGCCCTTTTCCGAAACGATTTTTTCCATGCCCAAGGCCCTCATCATTGCTGAAAAACCCAGTGTCGCCACCGATCTTGCCCGTGCTTTGGGCAAGGCTCCAGGCATGACTCCATTCACTAAAGAGAAGGACTTCTTTGAAAACGAGACCCATGTGATGTCCAGTGCGGTTGGACACCTTTTGGAACTCAGCATGCCGGAGAAAAACGGCAAAAAGATCGGGTGGGGCTGGACGAGTCTGCCGATCATTCCGGAGGACTTTGAGCTGAAACCCATCGAGGACAGCGCAGACCGATTCAAGCTGCTGTCCCGCCTGATGAAGCGCAAGGATGTGGACCGCCTGATCAATGCCTGCGATGCCGGCCGGGAAGGGGAACTGATCTTTCGTTACCTGGTTGAGGCAGCGGGTGTGAAGAAACCCATCCAGCGTTTATGGATGCAGTCCATGACCCAGGGGGCCATCACGGATGCCTTCAAAAAACTGCGTAGCGAAGATGAGATGCGCCCGCTCGCCGATGCCGCCAAGTGCCGCTCGGAATCGGACTGGTTGGTGGGCATCAACGCCACCCGCGCCCTCACCGCCTTAAACTCCCGGCATGGCGGTTTCCGCCTCACACCGGCAGGCCGCGTGCAGACCCCCACACTGACCATCCTGGCGAATCGGGAACGGGAGATTCAGGCGTTTGTGTCGAGGACCTATTTCGAAGTGCATGGTCTTTTCGAAGTGGTTGCCGGCCGCTATGAAGGCCGTTGGTTCGATGAGAAATTCAGCAAAGATCCGGAGGACGAGCACAAGAAACCGGAGCGCCTTTGGGATGTCGAAAAGGCAGAGGTCATCGTCGCACGTTGCATCGGCAAGCCCGGCACGGTGGAGCAAACCATCAAGCCGACGCGCCAGATCGCCCCGCTGCTGTATGACCTGACAAGCCTGCAACGGGAGGCTAGCAACCGCTTTGGATTCTCCGCACGCCGCACGCTGCAGATCGCCCAGGCGCTCTATGAGAAATTCAAGGTGCTGACCTATCCGCGAACCGATTCACGCTATCTACCGGAAGATTACCTGAGTACCGTGACGTCGACGATGAAGACCTTCGCCAGTCAGGATAGCCGAAAAAGCACCGGACTGCCGGACGGCATCGGCCAGCACGCGGCCACCGCGCTGGACAATCAATGGGTCAGGCTGAGCAAGCGCGTCTTTGATACCAGCAAAGTCAGTGACCACTTTGCCATCATCCCCACCGGGCAGGTGCCGCCGAAGGAACTTCCGGAAGCTGAGCAAAAGCTTTTTGATTTGGTGACGCGCCGCTTCATCGCGGTGTTCTTCCCAGCCGCCGAGTTTGAAGTCACGACCCGGATCACCCGCGTCGGTGAAGATGCCTTCAAGTCCGAGGGCAAAGTGCTGATGCAGGCCGGCTGGCTCGCTGTTTACGGCAAGAAAGCGGCTGAGGAAGCCGCGGCGGAAGGCGAAGGTGCTGCCAAGCTTCTAGTCCCTGCGAAGAGCGGAGAAACCGCCAGCACGCTGGATGTGAAATTCATGGAAGAGCAGACGAAGCCGCCGGCGCGCTTCACCGAAGCCACCCTGCTTTCCACCATGGAAGGCGCAGGGAAATTGGTCGACGACGAGGAACTTGCGGAAGCGATGAGCGAACGCGGATTGGGCACGCCGGCGACACGCGCGGCCGTGATCGAAGGTCTGATTAGCGACCGGTACATTGAGCGCGCCGAGCGCAACATGGTGGTCACCAGCAAGGGACTCGCGCTTATTGACCAGATCAGCGCGATTGGTATCGAAGCGCTCAGAAGTCCGGAACTCACCGGCCAGTGGGAGTACAAACTCCGGCAGATGGAGCATGCGCAGCTCGATCGCAAGAGCTTCATGCGGGACATCCGCGCCCTCGCCAGCCAGGTGGTCGAGAAGACCCGCGAATTCGCCAAGCACGTCAAGGAACGCGTGTATCCGGACTTCGACGCGAAGTGCGGTCTCTGTGGTTCGCAGGGCTTCAAGCAAACCGAGGAATTTTACGCCTGCAAAAATCCGGATTGCAAAGTCCGGGTGTACAAGGTCATCGCCAGCCGTGAGCTGACCGAAGACCAATTGCGCGAGCTGCTGGAGAAGCGATTTCTGCCACCGATGGAAGGCTTCCGCAGCAAGAAGGGCAAGGACTTTACCGCGGGTATCGAAATCAAGGACGATGGCAAGACGGCCTTTGTCTTTCCCGGCGGTGAAAATGATCCGGATGCGCCGCCGCCTTTTGACTTCGCTTCGGCGCAGCCCATCGCCCAATGCCCGATCTGCCAGAAAAAGGGCCGGGATGTCAAGATCTAAGAAACGCACTACAACTACATCTGCATTCTCGCGGCCAAAGACCCCAA
>JAXMIV010000112.1:0-4216 GCA_034377045.1 Prosthecobacter sp.
GCGGGGCTGATCTATGTGCTTGGCAACATGCTGGCGCCGCTGTTTGCGCCCCATCACGAGGCGCCGCCGGTTGAGGCGACGCAGGAAGTGCGAATCAAGATGCGCTAGAAGCAACCGGCGGAAGGAGCCTAACTTTAAGCGCGCTTCCGGCGTTTTTTGATTGTGGGCGCATCCTCGGCCTCCAGCAGCTTTTTGCTGCGCGCGAGGTTGGCGGTTTGTTCCGGGGAAAGTTCCGGCCAGCCCAGATCCATGGTCTGCATCTCCTTGAGGATGGCGGCGCTGACGATGAGCCGCATGTTCTTTTTGTCATCCGCAGGCACGACGTACCATGGGCATTCCCTGGTGGCGGTCTCCTGAATCGCATCCTCGTAGGCCACCATGTAATCATCCCAGTGGGCGCGTTCACGAACATCGCCCTCATCGAATTTCCAATTTCGGTTGGGGGTGTCGATGCGTTTTAGGAAGCGCTTCTTTTGCTCGTCTTTGGAAACGTGCAGGAAAAATTTGACGATGCGGATGCCGTTGCGGTGGCAGTAAGCTTCAAAGTGGCTGATGTCCTGAAGGCGGTCCTTGAAGAGCTTCTTCAAGCTCTTCGCCGTCTCCAAGGGAAGGCGCTGGATTTTGGTGACGATTTCCGGATGAACGCGGCAGACGAGAACCTCCTCGTAATAGCTGCGATTGAAGATGCCGATGCGGCCGCGCGGCGGCATGACGCGGGCGGTGCGCCAGAGAAAATCATGATCGAGCTCGTCCTGACTGGGTTGCTTGAAGGCATGAGCCTCGACCCCCTCGGTATTCACGCCACTCATGACATGCTTGATGGTGCTGTCTTTGCCCGCGGCGTCCATGGCCTGAAAGATGAGCAGCAGGCCCTGGCGATCCTGCGCATACATTCGTTGCTGGAGATCATCAATTTCCTCCCGGAACTGCGCGAGGAGGGCCTGGTAATGGGCCTCGTCGGTGTAAAGATGCTTCACCTTGGTCCTGGCCTTCTTGATGCGAAAGGGTTTGCCATCCGGCACGCGAAAGTCGTCGAGTTGAATTTTGAGCTTCATGCGAAGGGAATGGGCGGCCTTTGCGCCAAGCTTGACAGGATTCGGGAGGATTAACAGGATTGCAAGATCATGAACAGCGGGAGTTTGGCAAGAATCGCGGATGGCGGGCTGTTGATTGCGTTCGTGCGCGCGTTGTTGTCCTTCATCTTTCTGGCAGGCATCGGCTCAGCCCTGGCCCAGGTCGAACCCGCTGGAGCCAAGGGACCGGGTCTCCACACAGGCATCGTGTTGGGAGAAGGTCGGCGGATGGGTTTCGGCGAAGAGGTGAGTTTGCAACGAACGGAAGGAGCACCGGTGGAACTCAGCGATTTCTCGCTAAGCTTTGTGCTGGAATTGGAAAAGGAATACGCGGGAGATCACAAAGCCGATTTTCTCTGGCTCGATGGCGGCAGCAATCTGCTCACGGTGAGTGTTTATGACAGCGGCATCCATGTTCGCATGAGTGATCTTTCCTGGGATGTCCAAGCGTCCCCGCCGCTGGCGGGCCGAAAGGTACCGGTGACCTTAAGTGTGAAGCGGGATCCACGCCAAGCCCTGGCCGGACTTTGGGTGGATGGGGTCGAGCAGACTTCAGTGGCCGTTCGGCCTGGCACTTTTCGTATGAAGGCCCCGCCAGTTGCCTTTGGAAGCACCCTTCTGCAGGGAGGCATTTCGCAATTGTATCTTCATGATCGGGCTCTGAGCCGGGATGAGATCCTGGAATTCGCCGGCCAAGCAACGCCCTCGGCGAGGAATAATCTTTCGGCCTTTGAGCGGAGCCTCGACTTCATGACCGATGAAACGATCGCGGTCCTCGGCGGCACGGAGGCGGTGGCAATCATCGAGGACGGGACACTGGAGGCGATGCTGCTGGCGAAGGCCCCGGCGAAACGGCTAAAGATGCGCAGCCTGGCCTGGGAAACGGACACCGCGTGGCGGCAGGACCGGCCGCTGAATTTTGGCAAGTTGCCGCAGCAGCTCCAGCGTGTGGGTGCCACCTGTGTCCTGCTGATGTTCGGCCGCCAAGAGTGCCTGGAACGAGGTGAGGCGGGCGTGCAGGCCTTTCGTGAGTCACTGGGGCAGTTGGTGGATCTTTGCCAGGCACACACGCCTCGTGTGGTGCTGGTGGCTCTGCCGCCCTTTGAAACGGGCACGCCGCCAGAGCCCGATTTGAAACCGCTAAATGCAGTGCTGGCAAAGTATCATCAAGCCATGCTGGACGTGGCGGCAACGAATCACCTGCTGGTGGTGCCGCCGATCCAGGAAGCCGAGACCGGAATCCGGCTGACCCGCGATGGCGTAAATCTGAATGCGGAAGGAATCCGCAGGCTATCCACTCAAGTTGCATCGTTGGTTAGTCCCGCCGCGACGGACACCTCGGGACTCAGTCCGGATTTTCTGGCGGCGATCCGCGCGAAGAATCGCCTTTGGCATGACTACTGGCGGCCCAGCAACTGGGCGTTTCTTTATGGCGACCGCACGGCGCAGCCCAGCAGCCGGGACCATTTGAATCCGCAGGTGCGCTGGTTCCCGGCCGAACTGGAAAAATCCCGGGCGCTCATCGAAGCGAAGGAACAGGAAATCTGGCGGCGAGCAAACGAAATGGAAAGGCGGGTACCATGAAGATGCGGGCATGCATGATCGCGGCGGTCTTGGGCGTCGCCACGGCGTTCGCGCAAACGCCAAAGAAGAAAGGCATCTCCGTGGGCCAACCTCCGGCGGATCAGTCGCCCGAAGCGGAGCTGGCGTCTTTCAAGGTGCTTGCGGGCTTTGAAGTGAACTTGTTCGCGAGCGAAAAAGACGGCGTGTCGAATCCGCTGGTGATCCGCTGGGACGAACGCGGACGCCTGTGGGTCATCAGTACGACAGCGTATCCGCAGCCCGCACCTGACGAGGTGAGTGACGACAAGATCCTCATTCTTGAAGATACGGATCATGATGGGCGTGCCGACAAGAAGACCGTCTTTGCCGGCGGTCTGCGCATGCCGATGGGCATGGAATTGGCCGGGCCCGGTGAGGTGTATGTGGGCGAAGGCGAGAAGCTTTGGCTGTTCAAGGACACGAACGGCGACGACCGCGTGGATGAAAAGGAGGTCATCTTCAGCGGCTTCGGCACGGGGGACACGCACCAGAACATCAACAGCTTCATTTGGGCGCCCGATGGCGCGCTGGTGATGCATCAGGGATTGCATTGCTATTCGCGTGTGACCACACCTTGGGGCGTGAAACAGCTTTACGGTTCCGGCTTCTGGCGCTTCTGGCCGCGCAGCAAAAAGCTGGAGGTCTATCCCACAGGCATGCCCGCGAATGCCTGGGGCACCGCCTTCACCAAATGGGGCCAGCCGATCATGGTCGCCGGCGCCGCTGGCATGTATTGGGCACGACCCATGGAGATCAGCGTGCCTGAGATCCAAACGGATAGTCCACAACCTTACTTCTTGTTAACGCGCTTCATGCTGCCCTCCAGCGGCCAGATCATCAAGACCGAAGGCCTGCGCAAATTCTGTGGGGTGGATATTGTCGGCAATGCTCACTGGCCCGAGGCGATGCAGGAGGAAGTGATCACTGGCGGCTTTTTCGACAATTCGGTTTTCCGCCACAAGATCGTCAATGACCCAGCGAACCCGAGTGGCTTTGAAGCGATCGAACAGGAGCCGCTCATCATCAGCGACAGCGTGACGTTCAGGCCGGTGGATATCCTCTACGGACCGGAGGGCGCTATCAATGTCGCCGACTGGTATGATCCGATCATCGGACATTATCAGGCGTCGTTCCGGCATCCGAACCGGGACAAGGCGCATGGGAGGATCTGGCGGGTGGTGGCGAAGGGGCGGCCTAGTGCTCAGTTCTCAGTGCTCAGTGCGCAGTCCGTCAAAGAATGGGTGTCACAGATAGGAAGCGACAATCGCTGGGTGGGCTATCAGGCACAGCGACTGCTCATGCACCAATCCAAGAACGATGATCGGTCGGCCAATGGGAATCAGCAGGATGTCTCTATTCAGATGTTGGAGATGTTTGAACAGCCCTCGGCAGATCTGATCACATCCGCAATCAATGCGCCGGAAGAATCGACCCGCGCTCACGCTGTGCATGCCCTGGGAACCTGGGCAGACCAGATGCCCAATGCTTTGCAGCTTCTTGAAGGCAGGCTCGCTGATGAGTCGCCGCGCGTCCGTCTCGAA
>JAXMIV010000113.1:0-2684 GCA_034377045.1 Prosthecobacter sp.
TTTCCATTCTAGTTCGGACCAGCCAGTGATTTCGGAGAGATGGGGAATGACCGTATCCGAAGGCCGCCGTTTATTAGTCAAAAGCATCGACAACAGGGGCGGCGAGATGCCAATCAGCTTTGCAAACCGCTGTTGGTCGCATTTGCGCGCTTCAATGGCTGCAGCAATTGCGCTGCCAGGATCCGCAAAATCGGAGAGGTTCTTCACCCCGTTGTGGTGATTTTCCGCGCTCATTTTGCGTCATTCTCGTCACTTCACAAAACTTCACAAGACAATTTACAAAATAGTCTTGTGAATTTACAAGGCTCATTATAAAAGTTGTTAATTGAATATCCTTGGATTTTGAGCGACTACTCAAACATGAATTCAAGTGTGGATAAAGCCCCCTCGAAGACGCAAGAAAGACGGCGCGGTAAGAAGATGAATGCCGCTACAAAACGCGTCGTTCTGGCTGGACCTGACACCTCCACTCTCGGCAGGCGCAGGATTGAGAAAATTGTCGCCGCTTGGTTTTCCAAACGCCAATCCGCCTGAGCTACTCCTCCTCTTCCTCCGCCGCCGCCTCAGCTTCCGCCAAGTCAACCGCGTCTTCCAGCTCAATGCGGATGCTGCGTTCCTCCAACAGCGCGCGGGCGTCTTCGATGTCTTGGGGGTTGATGCTGAGCCAGAGCGCGGCGCGCTGGCGATCCATGATCGGCCGGTCATCGTCCTCCGCTTCATCTCCATGCCGGGAGTCGCGGTCGAAGAGCGGTGAATCAGGCGACACCGGATGCTGGCGGAAACCGTATTGCCGATAAAAGAAGGTGCCGGCGCGCGGTGTGTTCACCCACAGATCAAAGGGCCGATCCTCCTGATCCAGCAAGGCGATGCACGCCGTCAAGAGGGTGCTGCCGTAACCACGGCGCTGGTAGTCGCCATGCACCATCAGGTGCACCAGCGTGGCGGAATCCGAATCGCCCACCAGCTCCAATCCGCCGCAGGCGACCGTCTCGCCCTCATGCTCGACCACCAGAAAGTAGGAAGTGCCGAGCTGAAGGAATTCGACAAAGGCCTGGAGCGAATCCGGCTTCAGGAAATCCGGCTGATTGGAACGGTGGATGTCCACACAGGCCTCAAAGTCCTCCGGTTGGTACTCGTGAATGCGGCAGCAGATGATCTTCGGCGCGATCATCTGCAGCAGCGGAGACAGCTCGTCGATGTCGAGTTCGGGATTGGGATCTTCGTCGGGTAACATGGGTGGCAAGATGATACGCTGCTATTCTCCCTCGGGCACGTCTTCCGCCTGACTTTCTTCGAGTGGATTGAGTTCGATCTCGATGCCGCGTTGGGCAAATTCGGCGCGCAAGGATTCGATGTCGTCGGGCGTGACGATGAGGCGCAGAATGGCGCTGCCTTGCTCGCGTTCCAGCGTGTGCAGGGCAAAACCGAAGCCGCCGTAGAAAGCCGCGGCGGCGGGCCGGGCGCGCAGCAGGACTTGCACGGGCTCATCTTCCTCCGGCTCCAGCAGCGAGAGGCGGGCGGCGAGAAGGGTGGTGCCGATGCCCCGGTGCTGATAATCACGGTGCACCATCGCATGGATCAGCTTCGCGGCATTCGCATCGCCCACCAGTTCCAGTCCCGCACAGGCCACCACCTTTCCCGCCTGCTCCACGACGAGAACATAAGAAGTGCCATGCGCGAGAAACTCCACCACGGTCCCAAGCCCGCTCGGATCGAGAAGATCGGGCTCGTTGGACCGATGAATGTCCAGGCAGGCTTCGAGGTCATCGGCATGAAACTCGCGGATGCGACAGGGAACCAGCTTCGGCCGCAGGGCCTCGATCAGGGACGGATGGGTGTCGGAGGTGGACATGGAGGGAAGAATTTAAAAATCATGAAGGGAACTCGCTCACCCCATGCGCCCTTTCACGGCACAAAGTACCCCCAGCAGCAGCAGGCACGCGGCGATGACGCGCAGGCGGAAGGCTTTGCCGGAGTCGTGGCGCTCCTGGTTGCCGAACAGGTGGCCCAGGAGGCCGACCAGGAACAAAATCCACAGGCCGCGCGTGGCATAGACGACATTCACCCCCACCGCGTCGCGAAACAGGGCCAGGGAAATGCCAGTCAACATGGCCTGAAAGCCAAAAAGGCTGCTGCCGAGCGTGGACCAGCGTGTGGCGGGACACCAGTGCAGTTCAGGCCGCCCAGGCAGGATCATGGCCAGCAACGAGAGTGCCGCAGTGCTGCAGGCCATCACGCCGATGAACGCCATGCCGCCAAAACCCGGCGCCCAGTGCTGCACCAGCATGTCGGAGCTCGCGTAAATGGCGGCGCTGATCAGCGCCATCATCACCGGTCCGGCCAGGCGGCCTCCTTTCGGTGTTTTGAAGTCGGTGGCGCTCATCAGCACGATGCCCGCCGTGGTGACCAGCGCGGCGATCCACATGATGAACGGCATCTCATCCGCCACGAAAAGGCTGGAGGCGATCGCCACGAAGATGATCTTCGAACTGAGCACGGGCGTCACCAGTGAGATATCGCCGCGCGTCATCGCCAGGAAGGTGAACCAGCCGCCGCTGAAGAAGACCGCGCCAACAATGATGGGCTCATGCACATGCGCCCAATTCACCGGCTCCTTCTGCAAAAAAAACAGCGGCAGCGTCACCACGGCACCCGCCCAGTTGTTGATGTGGAAGGACACCATC